>NZ_JBQQBW010000258.1:0-746 GCF_052245415.1 Streptomyces sp. 8N706
CGGCACCCACACCGAGAAGCTCTCGGGCATCGGCACGGAGACGACCAGCCTGGCCACGCTCGTCGAATCGATCGGCCAGGCCGTCGCCGACCGCCTGGAGAAGCACGGATGAGCGTGCTCACACTGCGCCTGGCAGGCCCCCTGCAATCGTGGGGGGCCTCGGCACGCTTCGCCCGCCGCACCACCGAGTCCGCGCCGACCAAGAGCGGCGTGATCGGCATGCTCGCCGCAGCCCAAGGCCTCGAGCGTGGCGACGACGACGGGTTGGCACGACTGGCCGCGCTGCGCTTCGGCGTCCGCATCGACCAGCCCGGAACTCGGGTACGCGACTTCCAAACGGCCCACCACGCGGTCACCGGGAAGTCCATGCCGCTCTCCGAGCGCTTCTACCTCTCCGACGCCGTCTTCCTCGCTGCCCTCGAAGGCGACCAGGCGCTCATCGACGCATTGCACGCCGCTCTGCGCGCACCCGTTCACCCGCCCTACCTGGGCCGCCGCTCCTGCCCGCCGGCCCTGCCCGTGGAGCTTGGCGTCCATCACGACGCCGACCTGGAGCAGGTCCTACGAGAACAACCATGGCAGGCAGCCGCGTGGTACCAAAGGCTCCGCCGCCGCGAGAACCAGGTGCCCTTGGTCCTCCAGGTGGAAGCCGCACCCGGCGAACGCGGCGGGGACGTACTGCGGGACCAGCCGCTCAGCTTCGCCGCCGAACACCGCCGGCACGCCCTGCGCACCGTGGTCAGCAC
>NZ_JBQQBW010000259.1:0-743 GCF_052245415.1 Streptomyces sp. 8N706
TTAGTCCTTCTGCAGCTGGGCGATAATGGCGCTGATGGTCGATCCCACCCGAGGCCGGGCGGTGGGCGGGGAGGCGGTAGTCATGCGGGCACCTGAGAGGAGAAGTCGGATCCGGCCGCCGAGCCGGGCTCTGGCGTGGGGCCGGTCTCGGGCACGGCACCGGTCTCGCACTGATCGGTGCCGAAGGGGCGGCTCAATGCCTTGTTGAGGCGGCTTCGGAACCACAGCTCAGCCAGCGGGGAGTTGAGCCACAGGGAGCCCTTCTTCGTCGCCACGGTCCGGCCCTCCCACGCGGCATCGCCTGCACCGGCCAGCAACCCCTCACCGAGCCGCCCGATGTGCCGGTACGCCTCCCGCTGCCAGAGCCTGCGCTGCTCGTACGGGTCACCGGCGTCGGCAAGCCCTCGCAGCCAGGTGCGATAAGGACCGTCCAGGGCCGCGAAACCGAGGTCGCGGGCCGCGCCCCAGGCCGGTTCGGGCGCGGAACCGGCGGCGCGGGCCAGGTCCTCAGCCAGACGCCCGAGAGCGGTGACGGCGGCCTCCGCATCCGCGACCGCGTCGATCGCCTGCTGCGCATACTCCCGGTCCTGCTGGTGCAAGAGGACGACGGACATGACAACGTGGTCGTCCACGACCTCGTCGATCACCGACTGCTGGGTGCCGTAGACCGCGCCGACGATGCGGGCCCGGATGAGGAACCCACGCGGCAGTTCCCCCTCCGTCGCCAGCCGCGCGATCCACTC
>NZ_JBQQBW010000260.1:0-708 GCF_052245415.1 Streptomyces sp. 8N706
GGCGTCAGCGGCCTCCGGGCAAGGCGGCGCCGCATGCCTCGCAGCTGCCGCCGTCCGCACGTTCGTTGATCCGCCCGCACTCCGTGCAGACCCGGTGCAACTGGCAGGCTCCTTCCCCGCCCTCATATCCGCCCCCGTAGCCGCCGTCGTCCCACCCGCCCTGTCGTACGTCCTCGGTGTCCGCCATGCGCACCATGAGAAGTCACCGGGCCGGAGCCCGCAACGCCTGGTGTCCGACGACGGACTTGGCCGACCGGCGCCGACGAGTTCATGACGCTCGGCGCGGCCACCTCGAGGAGATGGCCGGCCCCACTGCGGCCGTGCGCCCCGTAGCGAACGCGCCCGGCCGCTGCCTCCCGAGTCAGCGAAAGGCAGCGGCCGGGTGAGGTGCCGCTGAGCCGGGCCGGAAGCCACGACACGAGGCCGGGGCCCTTGTGGCCTTCGGGCCCCGGGCAGTGGAGGCCTTGCGGCCTCCGGGCCTGGGGCCTCAAGGCCTCGGAGCTCGGGACCTCGGCCTCCGGGCTCGGGGCCTCGCGGGCCTTCGGCCTTGCGACCTTCGGAGTTGCGGCCCCGGGCCCGCTCTAGGGCGTGTTTCGAAAGTAGCGCCGTCCGCCCGAAGGGCGGGGGTCGCGGCGGCTGGTGCGTGCGATCGCAAGGCGGTGGGGGTACCCCCGGCCGGAGGCTGGGGGAGGTCGTCCTCGTACTGGG
>NZ_JBQQBW010000261.1:0-703 GCF_052245415.1 Streptomyces sp. 8N706
GGCCACTCGGTGTCCACTACCGGTGTCAGCGTGGGTTCTGTTCAGTGAGCAGCGGCGCAAAGGACGGTCGGGTATGCGGGTGGTCGTGGTTGGTGGCGGGATCGGCGGGCTTGCATTGGGGGCGGGGCTGCGTCGCCGGGGGTTTGAGGTGGCGGTATTCGAGCGCGACACCGATGTGGCGGCGACGGGCGGCTACCACATCACCCTGGATGAGCGGGCGCAGTCGGCGCTAAAAGATCTGGTGGAACCGAAGATCATGCAGCGGCTGCTGGCATCGGGGTCGGCGCTGCGACTGCGCGAGCGCGACGCGTTCTGGGATCGCCGCGGCCGGCTGCTGGGCCACGGGCCGGACCTCAGCGACAGTGCAAGTATCGACGTCGATCGGATCACCCTGCGGATGCTGCTGGCCGAAGCCGTCGGAGATGGCCTGCACTTGGGATGCAGCGTGTCCGGCGTCGGCCACGATGACCAGGGCGCGCCCCGAGTGCTGTTCACCGACGGGGCGCCGGTCTCGGCGGATCTGGTGGTGGGCGCGGACGGCACCCACTCGGTAGTCGCCCGCCACCTGGCGGGAGGCCCGACCAACAGCCCGGCGGGCATCATCGGGTTCTCCGGCCGCACCCTCCGGCGAGACCTCAGCCCCGGCGAGCATCAGCGACTTAGGCCACGATCGGGGCTGGCGATCGGCCCGCGCGGAGCAGCG
>NZ_JBQQBW010000262.1:0-688 GCF_052245415.1 Streptomyces sp. 8N706
GGTGGGCGGGCAGGTAGTCGGGGTCACTGGGTTCGGGGCGTGTGCCGTCGGGACGCAGTGTCTCGGTGACGAGGAGGTGGCGGTGGCGTACCGCGGTTCCGACGGCGGTGAGGGCGGCCGGGTCGATCGGGGGCGCAGGGAACTCCCAATAGTTCTGCAGCCGAGTCAGGCGCAGGGCTTCCATGGATGCCCGCAGCGCAGGGGGCATGACCTGGTGCAGAGCCGCCAGTGCCCGCGCCGCGTCGTCCCCGAGGCCGAACATCGTGCTTGGCGCGGTCTGCAGGGCCACCGCGACCGCGAGGGCCTGGTCGTGGTCGAACAGCAACGGCGGCAGGGTTCGCCCGGCTCCGAGCCGGTAGCCGCCGTCGGGGCCGTGGATGGTAGCGATCGGGAAGTCGAGCTGGCGCAGAGTTTCGATGTCGCGGCGGACAGTGCGTTCGCTGGTCCCGAGCCGGGTAGCGAGCTCGCGCAGCGACCACTGCCGTCCTGATCCGAGCAGAGACAACAGCCGCAACGCCCGGTGTGAGGTGTTCGCCATCGTCCCACCCTGACACCGGTAGCGGCCACTCGGTGTCCACTACCGGTGTCAGCGTGGGTTCTGTTCAGTGAGCAGCGGCGCAAAGGACGGTCGGGTATGCGGGTGGTCGTGGTTGGTGGCGGGATCGGCGGGCTTGCATTGGGGGCGGGG
>NZ_JBQQBW010000263.1:0-686 GCF_052245415.1 Streptomyces sp. 8N706
GGTGGGCGGGCAGGTAGTCGGGGTCACTGGGTTCGGGGCGTGTGCCGTCGGGACGCAGTGTCTCGGTGACGAGGAGGTGGCGGTGGCGTACCGCGGTTCCGACGGCGGTGAGGGCGGCCGGGTCGATGGGGGGCGCGGGGAACTCCCAATAGTTCTGCAGCCGAGTCAGGCGCAGGGATTCCATGGATGCCCGCAGCGCAGGGGGCATGATCTGGTGCAGAGCCGCCAGTGCCCGCGCCGCGTCGTCCCCGAGGCCGAACATCGTGCTTGGCGCGGTCTGCAGGGCTACCGCGACCGCGAGGGCCTGGTCGTGGTCGAACAGCAACGGTGGCAGGGTTCGCCCGGCTCCGAGCCGGTAGCCGCCGTCGGGGCCGTGGATGGTAGCGATCGGGTAGTCGAGCTGGCGCAGAGTTTCGATGTCGCGGCGGACAGTGCGTTCGCTGGTCCCGAGCCGGGTGGCGAGCTCGCGCAGCGACCACTGCCGTCCTGATCCGAGCAGAGACAACAGCCGCAACGCCCGGTGTGAGGTGTTCGCCATCGTCCCATCATGACCGGTAGTGGCCACTCGGTGTCCACTACCGGTGTCAGCGTGGGTTCTGTTCAGTGAGCAGCGGCGCAAAGGACGGTCGGGTATGCGGGTGGTCGTGGTTGGTGGCGGGATCGGCGGGCTTGCATTGGGGGCGGGG
>NZ_JBQQBW010000264.1:0-629 GCF_052245415.1 Streptomyces sp. 8N706
GGCCTTGCGCTTGGGCTTCTTCGCCCCGCCCGCCGGCGCTCCGGCGGCCAGGGCCAGGGTGGAGGGCAGGGAGACCTCCAGGCGCTTGCCGCCGACCTCGACCACCACCGTCTCCCGCGCCCCGGCCTCGGCCTCGGCCTCCTCGGTGCCGGGGGCGGTGAAGGGCGGGATGTCGTTGACGAACTCGGTCTCGATCCAGCGGGTGTGGACGGTGAAGGGCCCCTGGGTTCCGGTCAGTTCCGGGGCGAAGGCGGAGTCCTGCACCACGGCGCGGTGGAAGGGGATGGCGGTGGCCATGCCCTCCACGGTGAATTCGGCCAGGGCGCGGGCGGCGCGCTGCAGGGCCTGGCCCCGGGTGGCGCCGGTGACGATCAGTTTCGCCAGCAGGGAGTCCCAGGCGGGGCCGATGACGCTGCCGGATTCCACCCCGGCGTCCAGGCGCACCCCGGGGCCGGCGGGCGGGGCGAAGGTGGTGACGGTGCCCGGGGCGGGCAGGAAGCCCCGGCCGGGGTCCTCGCCGTTGATCCGGAACTCGAAGGAGTGGCCGCGGACCGGCGGGTCCTCGTATCCCAGTTCTTCGCCGTCGGCGATGCGGAACATCTCGCGGACCAGGTCGATGCCGGTGACTT
>NZ_JBQQBW010000265.1:0-582 GCF_052245415.1 Streptomyces sp. 8N706
ATCGACCCGGCCGCCCTCACCGCCGTCGGAACCGCGGTACGCCACCGCCACCTCCTCGTCACCGAGACACTGCGTCCCGACGGCACACGCCCCGAACCCAGTGACCCCGACTACCTGCCCGCCCACCGCATCGAGCCACACCACCTGGTCGTCTGGGCCGCCCGGTGGTATCTGGTGGCCTACGACCTCACCGACAATGAATGGCGAGTACGCCGCGTCGATCGACTGCACCCCCGCCCCACCACGCAGCACTTCGCCGCCCGCGCGCTTCCCCACCCCGACCTCGCCCACTTCGTGATGAGCACCCACGACCGCGGCGACACCCCCGCCGCCTGGCAATGCACCGGCACCGCCCGGCTCAACCTGCCCGCTCACATCGTGGCCCGCTGGGCACCAGGCGGCTCCGTCGTGGAACACCTCGACACCGAGTGCTGCCGGCTCACTCTCGGCGCCTGGTCCTGGGCCGGCATCGCCGGCATCCTCGCCACCTTCGACACCGAACTCACCGACCTCCACCCACCCGAACTCGTCCACGCATGCCGCCGCCTCACACACCGATGGGCCACTATTGCCGACACCGAG
>NZ_JBQQBW010000027.1:0-73517 GCF_052245415.1 Streptomyces sp. 8N706
CCGACCCCGGCGAAGGTGCGCCCCTTGCCGCCCTTGCCCTTGCCATGCGCCCCCGGCTGCCGGCCGTCGGCCGGAGGCTCGTCGCCCCCGTCCGGGGCGGTGACCGGCTGTCCGGCCTCCGCGCCGCCCTGCGGCGCGGGAGCTCCCACGGGGAAGACGTCGTCGTCGAAGGCGTCGATGTACTCCTGCCGCGGCCTGGGCACGAGTCCGGCCGCGGAGCCGGTGGTGAACGGCTGCCCCGGGCGGCCTCCCGGGCCCGCGCTCCCCGGTCGTACGGCGCCGCCCGGGCCCGCGGCCAGCCCCTGGGCGCGTCCGGCGGCCGGGCCGGACGTCGCCCCGGCAGGGTCGCCCGGGGTGCGCTGCCCCCGCCCGTAGGCGGGTACGCCCTGCGGCGGCGTCGGGCGTGCCGAGCCGGCGCCGGGGTTGCGGGCGCCGCGGACCGGAACTCCCCGCGGTGGTGTGTCCGCCGGGGGCGGGGTGCCCCAGCCTCCGCCCCGTTCGCGGTGTTCCGGGTGGCCGCCGCGGGCAGGCGGCATCTGTGGGACCCCGTACGGCGGTGTGCCGGACAGGGCCTGCGGGCGCGGGAAGCTTCCGGTGCCGCCGCCGGTGGAGAACCCCGGCGCCGGAGCGCCGTACGGCCGGCCCTCCGGCTCGCCGCCGCGCCGGCGGCCTTCCGCGGCCGGGTGGGACGCGGCCGCGCCCCCGGGCGGGTCGGCCGGTTGTGCCGTTATCTCCGTGGTGTCGACCGCTTCGGTACGGCCGCGACGGCTATGACGTCCCACGCGTCGACTCAGCTCCTGCCCGCTTCGGCGGTGTACTCACTCAGCAGTTCGCGGAAGCCCCGCGCCACCGCCTCCGGATACTCCATCATCGCGACGTGCCCGGCGTCCGGCAGAGTCAGCAGCCGGGAGTCGCGGAAGACGAGGGACGCCCTGCGGGCCATCCGGAAGGAGACCAGCTTGTCCCGGCCGCCGTACACGAGCAGCGTAGGGGCCAGCACGCGCTCGGCCTGCCGCCACAGCGAATGCTGTCCGCCCAACGTGTACGCGTCAACAACCCCACGGGCCGAACGCGTCATCACATCCCAGAAGTACGGCAGTCCCAGCCGCCGCTCGTACTCCTCGACGGCCGCCGTGAAGCCCTCGGGATCGACCCGTCCCGGGTCTCCGTAGCAGAGGGCGAGCACCTCGCGGGTGCGTCGCTCGGGGGTCCAGTCCCTGGTCATCCGGGCGAACAGCGAGGTCACGCCCGGCACCGCGAGCAGCGCGGTCGGCAGTGCGGAGCGCTGCGGGCGCAGCTCCGGCAGGGCGGGCGAGACCAGAGTGAGGGTGCGCACCAGATCCGGCCGCAGAGCGGCGACCCGCGTCACGACCGCACCGCCCAGGGAGTTGCCGAGGAGATGGACGGGCCCGCGACCGGAGGCGTCGAGGTGGCGGACGACGGCCCGGGCATGACCGGAGATCGAGTAGTCGCCGTCGTCCGGCGGGGAGGAGTAGCCGAAGCCGGGGAGGTCGAGGGCCTCGCCGTGGACCCGGTCCTCGAGGACGGCCATCAGCGCGGACCAGTTCACCGACGAGCCGCCCAGCCCGTGGACGTACAGCGCCGGAGGCAGTCCCTCCCGGGCCGGCGGACGGGAGCGGACGGCCAGGTGCAGTCCGGGCAGGGATACCGACCGCAGCTCCTCCCCGGGTCCCGCCCGCACGGCGCCGTCCGGGGTTACCCCCGGGGAGGTCCGGGTACCCGGCAGCTCGGTCGACGACATGCGGGCAATGTTACGAGACGATCACGCGGGGATCCGTGTGTTCGCAGTCACACGAAGGCATGGCGTCCGCACACGGCCGGTTCCGGACCGTGTAGCGGCGCCCGTCCAGGAAAGGGGGGCCATCATGACTGTCGATCCCAACGATGCCGAGAACTTCGAGCCCGAGCCCGAGCCGGGCGAGATCGATATCGAGGCCCCCGACGCCGACGCCGCCGACCAGCACCGGGAAGTGGCACCGGAGGAGGACGACGAGCCACTGCCGGAGCCGGACATGGAAGTCGACCCCGCGGACGCGCTCGAACAGTCCCGGGTGGTGCGGCTCGGCGAGGACGACTATCCATGACCTGCACCTTTTGTTGATATTTCGACCGACTGCGCGCCGTGTCCGGTCCGTGAAAAATCTCGGTCCGCACGGCACACACCCGGGTTACCCAAAAGTACGATGGCGGGCGCGGTGCACACTGCGTCGCCGCGCTACTCAACCACCCATGGGAGGCGGCGTGACAGCCATCGAGCAGACCGAGGCGCGCCCGCGAGGCACGCGCCTGCCGCGCCGAGCCCGACGTAACCAGCTCCTGGGCGCGGCCCAGGAGGTCTTCGTCGCACAGGGCTATCACTCGGCGGCGATGGACGACATCGCCGAGCGGGCCGGCGTCAGCAAGCCGGTGCTCTACCAGCACTTCCCCGGCAAGCTGGACCTCTATCTCGCACTACTGGACCAGCACTGCGAGGCACTGCTGCAGGCCGTGCGTGCGGCCATCGCCTCGACCAGCGACAACAAGCAGCGCGTCGCGGCCACCATGGAGGCGTATTTCGCGTACGTCGGGGACGAGGGCGGCGCTTTCCGGCTCGTCTTCGAGTCCGACCTGACCAACGAGCCCGCCGTCCGTGAGCGGGTCGACAAGGTCAGCCTTGACTGCGCCAAGGCCGTGTGCGAGGTCATCGCGGAGGACACCGACCTCCCCTCCGAGGAGTCGATGCTGCTGGCGGTCGGCCTCTGCGGCATGGCGCAGATCACCGCGCGCTACTGGCTGGGCTCCGGCCAGAAGGTGCCGCGGGACGCCGCGGTGAAGCTCGTCTCCTCGCTCTCCTGGCGCGGCATCGCGGGCTTCCCGATGCACGGGGCCGCCTCGTCACGCTGAGGCGTTGTTCGCTCCCGGCGTGCACGGATGGCGGCTTGGAGGTCCCCGCACCGGGCTAATGTGTGCTGGGTACCGCGCGGCGGACCGCGCAGCCTCCCCTGGGCACAGCCATGGGGAATCCCAAACCGTCGGAGGGACGAAGCCGTGGAGGTCAAGATCGGCGTGCAGCACGCGCCCCGCGAGATCACTCTGGAGAGCGTGCAGTCTGCCGAAGAGGTCGAGCGCGCGGTGGCCGAAGCGCTCGCCGGCAAGGCGCAGCTGCTGAACCTGGTGGACGAGCACGGCCGCAAGGTCCTGGTTCCGGCCGACCGGCTGGCCTATGTGGAGATCGGCGAGCAGACGGCCCGCAAGGTGGGCTTCGGCACCGTATAGCCGTACGGACGAGCGCGCGGCCCGGGCACGGCAGCACGCAGAGCATGAAGGACGGCCCGGTGGTCAGGCGACCACCGGGCCGTCGTATGTCGGTCCCCACCGGGCCGTCGTATGTCGGTCCCCACCGGGCCGTCGTAAGTCGGTCCCCACCGGGCCGTCGTAAGTCGGTCCCCACCGGGCCGTCGTAAGTCGGTCCCCCAACCGCGCGAGTGCGGAGGATTACCTTCCGGGGGCTGGGGGTACGACCGCCCCTGGACCGGTTTGCACCTGCCTGTTGTTGCTGTACGGGAGGGACATCACCATGATCTGGGAAGCGCTCGGTTCGGTCATCATCGGCCTCGCGGTCGCCTATACGGGCAGCCGCAGGCTTCCCGAGCGACTTCCGGCGCGACCGCTGGTGCTGGGCACCGGAGCTGTCGCCGCCCTCTTCGGCGGTCTGCTCACTCACACCGTGGTGGGCGACGGCCATCCCCTCGCCACGCTCATCGGCGCCCTGGTCATGGGTGTGGCCCTGCTCTCACTGCTGATCAGGCCACCGGGCCGGGTGCGCCGATCAGCGGCGGCCTGACGGCTCACGGCCGCCGGGCCGCCGTTCTACGACGCCCCGGGCCCAGGGGGCTTCCGCACGCACGGCGAAAGCCGCACCCGGCGGGCCGGATCCGGCGGGCCGCCTCGGAGTGCGACGCCCCGCCTCCGGATCCGGTGCACGGAGCGGGCTGTACGGAACATGGTCAGGCCGCGAGCCCCAGCGCGGCCATCCGCTTGGTGTGGGCCTCGGTGATCCGCGAGAACATCTTGCCGACCTCCGCCAGATCGAAGCCGTCCGCGACCCCGCCGACCAGCATCGTGGAGAGCGCGTCCCGGTCCGCCACGACCCGCTGCGCCTGGCTGAGCGCCTCACCCATGAGCCTCCGGGCCCACAGGGCCAGCCGTCCGCCGACGCGCGGCTCGGCCTCGATCGCGGCCCGTACCTTCTCCACGGCGAACGACGCGTGGCCGGTGTCGTCGAGCACCCGCAGCACCAGCTTCCGGGTGTCGGAGTCCAGCCGCACCGCGACCTCGCGGTAGAAGTCACTGGCGATCGAGTCCCCGACGTACGCCTTGACCAGCCCCTCCAGCCAGTCGGAGGGGGCGGTCTGGCGGTGGAACTCGTCCAGCGCGGCAGCGAACGGCTCCATGGCCTCGGTCGGAGACGAGTCGATCGCCGTCAGCCGGTCCCGCAACTGCTCGAAGTGGTGGAACTCGGCCGATGCCATCTTCGCGAGCTCCGCCTTGTCCTCCAGCGTCGGTGCCAGCTTGGCGTCCTCGGCCAGTCGCTCGAAGGCCGCCAGCTCGCCGTACGCCAGCGCGCCGAGCAGGTCCACCACCGCGGCCCGGTACTGCGGGTCGGCGGATGCCTGCGCCCAGTCCTGAGCGGCGATCCCGGTGAGCTTCGAGGCGGGGTCAGTGGTCTCGTCAGGCGTCTCCATGGAGCGCACAATAGCCCGCTCCGCCTCCTACGGAAGGCCCTGGTCAGACACGCAGGGCGCACAGAGCCGCAGGACTCACTCCCCACAGATGCGCGAATCCGGGGTACAGTGGTAATGCACCCGCCGAGTATTCGGTGGGTCATCGCATGAATGCGGATGCCCGGTCGGAGGCCCGATCGGCTCCGACCGACAGCCCTCCGCGTGGAGCGTATGACAGGTACGCCCCTCCGGTGAGGGTTCCGCTCGCGGCGCGAGCGGATGCGCGAGAGCACCAGTGGTCCTGCGCCATTCGGCCACCCACGGCCGATGAAATCCCGGCGCGGTACGACCCTCCTCGCCCCTTCGCGCCGCGTCTCACAGAAGAGGCAAGCATCCTGACTACGTTCCGAGACCTCGGGATTCTCCCCGAGACCGCCGAAGCCCTCGAGGCCGTCGGCATCACGTCCCCCTTTCCCATCCAGGAGATGACGCTCCCCGTCGCCCTCTCCGGCAACGACGTCATCGGACAGGCCAAGACCGGAACCGGCAAAACGCTCGGTTTCGGTCTTCCGCTGCTGGAGCGCGTCACCGTCCCCGCCGACGTCGAGGCCGGCCGCGCGGAGCCCGAGCAGCTCACCGACGCCCCGCAGGCGCTTGTGGTCGTCCCCACCCGCGAGCTCTGCCAGCAGGTCACCAACGACCTGCTCACGGCAGGCAAGGTCCGTAACGTCCGGGTGCTGTCGATCTACGGCGGCCGGGCGTACGAACCGCAGGTCGAGGCCCTCAAGAAGGGCGTCGATGTGATCGTCGGCACCCCCGGGCGGCTGCTGGACCTGGCCGGCCAGAAGAAGCTGAGCCTGGCCTCCATCAAGTCTCTCGTGCTCGACGAGGCCGACGAGATGCTCGACCTGGGCTTCCTGCCCGACGTCGAGAAGATCATCCAGCTCGTGCCGGTCAAGCGCCAGACGATGCTGTTCTCGGCGACCATGCCGGGTGCGGTGATCTCCCTCGCGCGGCGTTACATGTCCCAGCCCACGCACATCCGCGCGACCGCGCCGGACGACGAGGGCCAGACCGTCGCCAACACCACCCAGCACATCTTCCGCGCCCACTCCCTGGACAAGCCGGAGCTGGTCTCCCGCATCCTCCAGGCCGAGGGCCGCGGACTCACGATGATCTTCTGCCGTACGAAGCGGACCGCGGCCGACATCGCGGACCAGCTCTCCCGGCGCGGTTTCGCCTCGGGCGCGGTCCACGGCGACCTCGGCCAGGGCGCCCGCGAACAGGCGCTGCGCGCCTTCCGCAACGGCAAGGTCGATGTGCTGGTGTGCACCGACGTCGCGGCCCGCGGCATCGACGTCGAGAATGTGACGCATGTCATCAACTACCAGTCACCGGAGGACGAGAAGACGTATCTGCACCGCATCGGCCGGACCGGCCGCGCGGGCAAGTCGGGTATCGCCGTCACCCTGGTCGACTGGGACGACATCCCGCGCTGGAAGCTGATCAACAAGGCGCTGGACCTGCCGTTCGACGACCCGGAGGAGACCTACTCCACCTCCGCGCACCTCTACGAGCTGCTGGGCATCCCCGAGGGGACGACCGGCATACTGCCCCGCGCCGAGCGGACCCGCGCCGGCCTCGGCGCCGAGGAGATCCAGGACCTCGGCGAGACCGGTGGCCGCGGTCGTCGTGGCGGCCGTGGCCCGGCCCCGGCGGAGGAGGAGCGCCCGAAGCGCACCCGCACGCCGCGCCAGCGCCGCCGTACCCGCGGCGGAGTGGACCGGAGCGGGGCCGCCCGGGACGGCCAGAACGGCACGGCCGACGAGGCCGCCGCCCCGACCGTCGCCGACACGGCCGAGGGCACCGCGCGGACCGACGCTCCGGCCGAGCCGAAGCAGCCGCGCCGCCGTCGCCGTACCCGCGGGGGCGGCGCCGCATCCGAGGCCGCCGATGCCGCGGTGGCGGCCGTGGACACCGCCGAGGGCACCGACGCGAAGCCGGCCCGCCGCCGTACCCGCGGAGGCTCTGCCGGCGACAAGACCGCAGGGGGCGGGGCCAAGGCCGCGGCGGATGCCGGGGTGGCGGCCGCCGACGGGACCGCTGCGAGCGGCCCGGAGGGCGGTTCCGATGCCGCGCAGCCCCGCCGACGGCGTCGTACGCCCTCCGCGGCCCCGGCCGCGGAGGAGACCGGGACGGCCTCACCTCAGGTCGCCGAGCAGGCGGACGGCGCGGCTTCGCAGCCCCGCCGTCGCCGCCGTACCCGCTCCGCGGCCGCACAGGCCGAGGAGGCCACGGAGAGCTGACGCAGTCCGCACCGGTCGGCCCGCTCCCTCCCCGGGGGCGGGCCGACGGCGTTGTCCGCGTTCGCCCGAATTGATCGGCGAGCGTCTGCGAAGCCGCCGGGGCCACTCATGCCACCGGCGTTGCTGCGCCGGCAGTCCGCGGATCTGGAGCCGCCTGCGGCGGACGACGGGGGCTCAGTCGTGCCAGGTGGCTGTCGGCCGCAGCCGCCGTCCACGGACGGCCTCGCCGCCCGGCTTGGGGCCCCTCCGGGCTCTCCCGGTGACAACGTTCCACGGCTCTCTCCGCCACCTGCGACGACGTGGACACGGCTCTGCGGCGCCGAGAGTACCGAAACGTCCGTCCGTTCGGCGGATTCCGGACACCAGTCCCGGCGGGGCCGCCCGCTTGACGCCGGGACGTCACGGACGGCCGCTAGCCTCAACCGCATGAGCAGGCCGCCATTCCTCACGCTCCCGCCATGCGCCCGGGCACACCGTCTCGACACCGCACGCGGTGACTTCGCGGTGCACGAGGCCATGCCCCCCGCCGGGACTGCACAGCGCGGCACCGCCCTCCTCGTCCCCGGGTTCACCGGCAGCAAGGAGGATTTCATCGCGCTGCTGCAACCGCTCGCCCACATGGGCTTCCGGGTCGTCGCGGCCGACGGGCGCGGGCAGTACGAGTCCGGCGGACCCCGGGCCGAAGGCGCGTACGCCCAGCGGGAGCTGGCGCGGGACGTCCTCGCCCAGGCGGAGGCGATCGGTGAGGATCCGGGACGGCTCCATCTGCTCGGGCACTCCCTCGGCGGCCTGATCACCCGTGCCGCCGTGCTCGCGAACCGTGCGCCGTTCGCCTCGCTCACGATCATGAGCTCGGGGCCGGGTGCCATCTCGGAGACCCAGCAGGCCCGTACCAAACTGCTGATCGACGCGCTTCTGGTGCTGGACATGGAGTCCGTCTGGCAGGCGATGCGCGAGCTGGACCCTCCGGAGGCCGCCGAGGACGGGACCCCTCCCGCGGTGCGGGAGTTTCTGCACCGGCGCTGGCTCGCCACGGTCCCCGAGCAGCTCATCGCCACCGGCAAACAGCTGATCGGCGAGCCCGACCGGGTGGCCGAGCTGTCGGCCGTGCCGCTGCCCAAGCTGGTGCTCTCGGGCGTGATCGACTACGCCTGGCCGGTGCCGCTGATGGACGAGATGGCCGGGCGGCTCGGTGCCCGGCGCGCGGTGATCGAGGGCGCCGAGCACTCCCCCGGCGCCGAGCAGCCGCAGCCGACGGCCCGTGCGCTGGCCGACTTCTGGCAGAGCGCGTGACGCTCTGAGCGGACCGGCAGCCGCTCTATCGGACGCACCCGGCAGGGCCGCGGCGAGCGCGGTGGGGGACGCCGCGCGAGCGGGGACGAGTCGGCCGTTCGCGGGCAGGCGGAGACGTACCGCCGGGAGCTTCAGATGCACCGCTACCGGATGCGGCCGTCCGGCCCGTTTCCGAGGGCCCGCCCGGTTTTCCCGCGCCGGAGAACCACGGAGTAGCAAGCGGCCGCGGACCTCGGCGACGTGCCGCAGCCCCCGGCACCAGCCGGACAGGGCCGGGACAGACCCGGACGCGGCAGGACCGTCCGGGCAGGGCCCGGGCCCTGCCCGGCAGCCTGTCCCAGGACCGCGCTGCTCAGAGTTGCGCCTGCAGGTGGTCCCAGAAGCCGTCCCGCAGTGCTCGTCGCAGATCGGCGTGGCCCCGCAGGGAGTGCTGGAGAAGCCCCTCCGCCTCGTTCAGCAGCTCCTGGTCCGTCGAGCCCGGCAGATACGGGTGGCCGGGCAGCAGCTCGGCCAGGGACTCCCGGCCGCGCTCCACGAGCCACTGGGCGGCGACGCGGGCCCCGACGAACCGCACGTCGTCGCGGCCCGGAGCCGGGCAGACCATTCCCGCGGGCTCGGCGTACGCGTCGTACAGCAGCGGCCGCCGCGTCACATAGGGCTTGCAGAAGTCCAGATCGAAGGTGCGCTGGCTGTCGACCTCCCACAGCAGCGGGTCGGCCTGGTTGCGCCCGGTGACCGCCTCGATCCCCCACAGATGCACCCGTGCGCCGTAGCTCTGCGCCGCCTCGACCGCCGAGACGAGGTCCTCGTCACCGCCGATGAGCACCGCGTCGCTGATCGCACGGTGGCGGGCGAGGGTTTCCAGATCCGTGCGGATGAGGGAGTCGACACCCTTCTGCTGGTTGTTGGCGTTGAGGTTGCCCAGCCGCACCTTGACGTCCGGCAGCTCGGCGATCCGCTGCTGCTCGGTGGTGTGGAGGCGGCGGCGTGCGCCGTCGTACCAGTAGACCCGGAGCAGCCGGCTGTCCGGGAAGATCGTCCGGGCCTTGTCGATGAAGGCGTCGATCAGTCCCTCGGAGTCGAGATCGAAGGCGCGCCGGTCCTCCGTTCCGGCGACGAGCCGCCCTATGGCCGCGTACACATAACCGGCGTCGGCGAAGACCGCGTGGATGGACGGCGTGGTCGAGACCTTGGCCAGCACCCGCTGGAGCAGCTCGTTCGTCTGCTCGATACCAGCGGTGACCGCGGCGAGGTCGGTGGGCCCGGAGGGCTGGGCGTCGTTCATAGCGAGGTCATTGTCCGGGCTGCCCGACGAGGGCGACAACCTGCCGCCCCAGCATCCAGTAGTTAGCCATCCGAATTTTTTCCTTAGCGTAGGGAATGTTTCCAGGGGCACCTCGGTTGCACCCTATGGATCACGCGTCACGGAATGCACGCAATCCACTCTTAACGGTCAAGCAATGACCATGACGTATCGCGGGCCGACTGTGGAATGAATCCCGCACGAGTAGTTCTCCTGTAGGAGGATCAGACGAAGGGAGAAGCCATGCGCTTCGAGATCATGCGCCTCGACGACGTCGACGGCACGGCCGTGGACAGCACCGTCGTGGACGCCGCCTCCGTCAACCGGATGGTGCAGCAGGCCGCCGCGATCGGCCAGCGCATCTACATCCGCCCGGCCGACACCGCTGCCCGGTAACGCCTGCGCACCGGCGCCCCCGCACGACTCGCGTGCGGGGGCGCTCCTGCGTTCCGGGGGCGGGGCCCCGGCCGGGCCGGGGACCCCACCGGGGATCAGGCGCCCTGGATGAACCGGGTGACACCGTTGGCGATCTGCTGCACCGCGATCGCGGAGAGCAGCATGCCGGACAGCCGGGTGACCAGCACCACACCACCGTCCTTGATCAATCGGATGATCAATAGCGAGTACCGCATGGTCACCCACAGCACCGCGTGCATGGCCACGATCGCCGCCCACACCGACAGCTGATCGCCGAAGTCCTTGGCACGCTGCACCGCCAGGATCACGGTGACGATCGCGCCCGGCCCGGCGAGCAGCGGCATACCCAGCGGTACGAGCGCGACGTTGACGTCCTTGGTCTGCGTGGGCTCGTCCGTCTTACCGGTCAGCAGATCGAGGGCGATGAGCAGGAGCAGCAGTCCGCCCGCCACCATCAGCGCGGGGACGGAGACATGCAGATAGTCGAGGATCTGCTGACCGCAGATGCCGAACACGGCGATGACACCGAAGGCGACGAGGACCGCCTGCAGAGCCATCCGGCGCTGGACCTTGGCGGCCCGGCCCGAGGTCAGAGCGAGAAAGATGGGCGTGATACCGGGCGGGTCCATGATCACGAACAGGGTGACGAAGACGGACCCGAAAAGAGCGAAGTCGAACACAGCACGGCCTTGCAGAGGAGTGGTACGAGCCGGCGGAGCCGGAGAGAGGGCGGTGAGGAGATGTGAGGCTCAGCCACCCGCGCCGGGCACCGGGAAGGCGCCGGTCGCACGCCGTACGATCTCGCCGTAGATCTCGGGGTCGGTGGTGTTCTCCCCGAGGCGGCAGGCCTTGCGACTGCCGTGGAAGTCGCTGGACCCGGTCGTCAGCAGGCCGAGGTCGGCGGCGAGTCCGCGCAGCCGGGCCCGTGTGGCCGGGTCGTGGTCCATGTGGTCGACCTCGATGCCGTCGAGACCCGCGGAGGCCAGCTCGGCCACGGCGCTCTCGGGAACGCACTCACCGCGCTTGACGGCCATCGGGTGCGCGAAGACGGTGACTCCACCGGCCGCCTTGACCAGGCGTATGGCGTCGAAGGGGTCGAGCTCGTGCTTCTCGACATAGGCGCGGCCACCGTTGGCGAGCCAGTCCGGGGTGAAGGCGTCCGAGACGCTGTCGACGACACCCAGCTCGACGAGCGCCGTCGCCACATGCGGCCGGCCGACGGCTCCCTCACCCGCGATCTCCGCGACCCGCTCCCAGGTGACCGGCACACCCAGCTCCCGCAGCTTGGCGACCATGCCCTGCGCGCGCGGCACCCGGTCGTCACGTACGAGCTCGCGCTCGCGGGCCAGATCCGGCTCGTCCGGGTCGAAGAGGTACGCGAGCATATGGAGGCCGACGCCGTCGAGCCGGCAGGACAGCTCGGCGCCGGTGACCAGGGTCAGGCCCGGCGGCACCGCGGCCGCGGCCTCCGCGTACCCGGCCACCGTGTCGTGGTCGGTGAGCGCGACGACGTCGAGCCCGGCCGCCGCGGCGTTGCGCACCAGCTCGGCGGGGGTGTCCGTACCGTCCGAAGCCGTGGAGTGGGTGTGCAGATCAATGCGCACGGCGCGTCTCCAAGCAGCGGTCGTCGGGTCGGGACGCTCCAGGATAACGGGCGGGCGGGGCAGGCGGTCCCACGCGACCGTCCTGGCCGGGAGCGGGTCCGCGCTCCGTGCGGGCATCCGCCCGGCCTCGACCGCCTCCGGTCAGGATCCCGGCCGTGTCAGGAGAGGATCCGCGGAGAGAGCGCTCCGCAGGGCACGAGCTCGACCTCGGCCCCGGCGTCCCGCAGATCGGTGAGCACCAGCTCGTCGTACATCAGCAGCCCGGACAGCTCCGGCCAGACGATCGCCCACAGCCACAGCCCGCGCGCCTCGCCCGCGAAGACCGCCCGGTCCTCGGGCACCCCCTCGACATGCCAGAGCGGAGTGGGGCGGCCGGCGGCCAGCACCTTGGCCTGAGGCGGCTTGTCCACGCTCATCCGCTCTCCGGGGTCGGGCCCGGGGATTCCGGCGTAGCGGGCACCCAGTCCGACGCCCAGTTCCTCGGCCACCAGCAGCAGCTCGCCAACACCCCCCAGCGGGCCCGGTCCTGAACACGCGACAGCGGTCGCACGGCCGCCGTTGCGGTCGTCACCCGCGCACGCGATGCCGGTGAAGAGCCAGCCGATGGGCAGCGGCCACGGCATCCACACGGGGACATGAGTCCGGCTCACGACCACGCCGAGCGCTTCGACGCTCGGCGGTACGACGGGTTGCAGAGGGTGCACTGTGCCGTGCAGATCACACTGCCACGAGTCCGCGAAGAGACCGGGCGCCCGGACCCGGCCACCGCACTTCGGGCAACTGGGTTCGCCCCTCATAGGCTCCAACGGTCCTCCCCGGCCGTCTCCGCGTCAAGGACGATCACCCGTCCGGTTGCGCTGCCTGCGGGCCAATATACATGTAGTCCGCATTAGTTAAAGTACCTAACTTAGTATGTGCACTATTCAACGATCTCCCGTCGCCCGGAAGGACGAAGCGCCCCATGCAGAGCAGCAGCAACGCCGCGGAGGATCCGTTCGACGAAGGCGGTCGCAGCATCCTGCGCCAGCCCCTGTCCGTCTGGGCCACGGCCGGCGCGGCGGTCGTCGCCTTCATGGGCATCGGCCTGGTGGACCCGATCCTGCCGTCGATCGCCAAGGGGCTGGAGGCCACGCCCAGCCAGGTCTCGCTCCTCTTCACCTCCTACTTCCTGATCACCGCGTTCGCGATGCTGGTGACCGGCTTCGTCTCCAGCCGGACAGGCGGCCGCAGGACGCTGCTCGCCGGACTGGCCCTCGTCGTGGTCTTCGCGGCGCTCTCGGGCACCTCCACCTCCGTCGGTGAGCTGGCCGGCTTCCGGGCGGGCTGGGGTCTGGGCAACGCGCTCTTCGTCTCCACCTCGCTCGCGGTGATCGTGGGCGCGGCGGCGGGCGGCAGCGCGGCGGCCATCCTGCTGTACGAGTCGGCGCTCGGCCTCGGAATGGCATGCGGTCCGCTGCTGGGCGCGGTGCTCGGCGACATGGAGTGGCGCTACCCCTTCTTCGGCACCGCCGCCCTCATGGCCATCGGCTTCGTCGCCATCACGGCCTTCCTGAAGGAGCAGCCCCGGCCTGCCCGGAAGACCTCCCTGCTCGACCCCGTCAAGGCGCTCGGGCACGGCGGGCTCGCCTCCGCCGCCGCCTCGGCCTTCTTCTACAACTACGCTTTCTTCACGGTCCTGGCCTTCACGCCGTTCGTGCTGGCCCTGACCCCGTACACCTCGGGAGCGGTCTTCTTCGCCTGGGGTGTGCTGCTCGCGGTGTTCTCCGTGCTGGTGGCTCCCCGCCTCCAGAAGCGCTTCGGCTCGCTGAAGGTGCTGGGCGGCTCGCTGATGCTCTTCGCCGCCGACCTGCTGGCGCTCGGCTACGGCGGCCACACCACCGCCGTCGTCTGCACGATCCTCTCCGGCGCCTTCATCGGCGTGAACAACACCGTCTACACGGAGCTGGCGCTGGGTGTCTCGGACGCCCCACGGCCGGTGGCCAGCGCGGGCTACAACTTCGTCCGCTGGTTCGCGGCCGCTGCGGCCCCGTATCTGGCGCCGAGGATCGAGGAGTGGACCGACCCCCACATCCCGTTCGTGGTCGCCGCGGCCGCGGCCGTGGCGGGGGCGGGCGTCGTGGCGGTCCGGCGCCGCTCACTGACCCTCACGCCGGAGGGGCCGGTGCCGGAACACCAGCGCGAGGACGCGGCGGCGGCCGCAATCCAGCCCGCCTGAGCGGCCGACGTCCCCTCGGACCCACCCGGCGGCCGCCCAGGCCGCCCGCCCCGGCCGACGTCCAGCCCGACCGACGTACACCGCGCCCGGCCCTGTCGAGGTCCACCGCGCCCGAGCCGTTCGCCGCCGGGGTCGTCGCCCGGTCCGGGTCCGGTCCGGCCGCCTCAGTCCAGACCCACGGACCTGCGCTGCGGATCGCGCAGGTCCGTACCGTGCGCAAGCCAGCGCTTCTCCAGGGCCCCCGCGCCGTGGACGCGCTTCCAGGCGGCTTCGTTGGCCGTCATCGGCAGCAGGGGCAGAAACCGGACCGGGTCCATCGGCGCACTGAGCTCCAGGTCCTCCACCAGACCGCCCGACTCCGCGACGAGCACGGACTCGAAGGGCGCCCCCGGCCACAGCGGCTCACCGACGTCGAGCGAAGCCCCCGGCGCCACGACGACCCCCTCGACCTGCGGGGACGCGGCGAGCACCGCGAGCGGGCGAAGGAGCTTGTCGGTATCGGCGCCCCCGGGCCGTACGGAGATCAGCAGCTCCGCGCGCGGGCCGCGCACGGCGTCCGTGAGAGCCGCGGTGGGATCGGTCATGGGCTGCGCGGACATCCCGAGTGTGGCGTAGCGCACCACATCGCCGTCGACGAATCGGAGAACCTCGATGCGGTCGGTGCCCAGGAAGGTCACCGAGGCGCGCGCATCCGGGGAGCCCAGCGCCGTATGCAGCCGGGCCTCGACGAGCTGAAGAACATCTGACATACCGTGAGCATAGAACGCGTATGCAGCAGGCAAAGTGGCGACTTGACACACTGGACAACTGATAGTCTTGGCCGCTGATCAGGGCAGCAGACATCAGCACCGGATATCCGAGCCCTGACGATCAGTCTCGCGGCGCATGTCGCGATCCGTGTTTTCCCCTACGGGGGACCGGCCGGAGGAGGTGGGGCTGCGGTGGATCCTAGTCGACCGTGCAGTACCAACAGCTCTTCCGTGCTCTGCCACTTCATCGCGATCTGAACCCTCCGTACCCCGCCGCTCAGCGGCGAAACCACTGAGGTTCACGGCACATACGGAAGAGCGACCTCGTTTTGCCTCGATCCGTGCCTTGAGCGATATGCCGTCACCGCGGCGCAGCGGTGCCGCCCGCCCTGCCGACGTACGAGAAGACGTACGTCTCTTCCTTGGGGCGGCGCCTTTCCCCCGGGGAACCCAGCCGCCGGCGGCCGGCCCGTTAAGGAGCCTGCCATGTCGATGATCCGTGACCTGCGCGCTGCCGTACGCCCCGCCCTGCGCAAGGGCGGTACCGGCTACGGCATCCGCGTCGAGCAGCCCGGTGCGCCCACCTCCGTGGTGGACTGCGCGGTGTACCGGGACGGCAGCCGCGTCCGCGACCATCTGACACCGCGGGAGGCCATGGAACGGGTGCGCTCCGAGGGCGGCTTCGCCTGGATCGGACTGCATGAGCCCACGGAGGAGGAATTCTCGGGCATCGCGCAGGAGTTCGGCCTCCACCCGCTCGCTGTGGAGGACGCGGTGCACGCACACCAGCGGCCGAAGCTGGAGCGCTACGACGACACGCTCTTCACCGTCTTCAAGACCATCCACTACGTGGAGCACGCCGAGCTCACCGCCACCAGCGAGGTCGTGGAGACCGGCGAGGTGATGTGCTTCACCGGCCGGGACTTCATCATCACCGTCCGGCATGGCGGGCAGGGCTCGCTGCGCGCCCTGCGGCACCGGCTGCAGGACGATCCGGAGCTGCTCGCCAAGGGCCCGTCCGCCGTTCTGCACGCCATCGCCGACCAGGTGGTGGACGGCTACATCGCGGTGGCCGACGCGGTCCAGGACGACATCGACGAGGTGGAGATCGAGGTCTTCAGCTCGGAATCGGGGGGCGGCCGCTCACGGGGCGGTGACGCCGGCCGTATCTACCAGCTCAAGCGTGAGGTGCTGGAGTTCAAGAGGGCCGTCTCACCCCTGCTGCGGCCGATGCAGCTGCTGTCGGAGCGGCCGATGCGGCTGGTCGACCCGGACATCCAGAAGTACTTCCGGGACGTCGCGGACCACCTGGCCCGGGTCAATGAGCAGGTGGTGTCCTTCGACGATCTGCTCAACTCCATCCTCCAGGCGAACCTCGCCCAGGCGACCGTCGCGCAGAACGAGGACATGCGCAAGATCACGGCTTGGGCGGCGATCATCGCCGTGCCGACCATGATCTGCGGCGTTTACGGCATGAACTTCACCTACATGCCGGAACTGCACTGGAAGTACGGCTACCCGGCGGTGATGGCCGTGATCGTGGGGATCTGTTTCACGATCCACCGCGGCTTCAAGCGCAACGGCTGGCTCTGATCCCCTTCGGACGGCTGGGCCCTGTCCGGGGCGATCTTCAAGGAGCGGCCCGCGGCGTCGGGAGTGCGGGGGCACTCCCTGTCACTCCGCTCGCCGCCGGTCTCCCATGATCACCAGCGCGAGGCCGGCGAGGATCACCAGGAGCGCGGGGTAGGCCGCCGACGGCGGGTTCTGTCCGAGCCAGAGCGCCGCGATCAGCGCCGCGCCCGGTGCCTCCAGCAGGATCGCGGTCGAGGTGACCGACGGCCCGAGGCCGCGCACCACCCGGTTGATCAGCGAGTGACCGAGCAGCTGGGCGCAGCCGGTCAGCACGGCGAGCTTCAGCCAGGTCACGCCGCTGTAGCCGACGAGCGCGGAGCCCGAGAGCAGACAGGTCACCAGCAGCAGCACCGCCGTCGTGGTGTAGCAGACGTAGGTATACGCGGTGGTGCTCACGTCGCGCCGCACCACGGAGCCGATCAGCACATATCCGGCAGCCGCCATGCCGCCGCCCAGCGCGAGCGCGTCGCCCGCGAGGGCGAGCGGCGACAGCGACAGATCCACCCCGGTGAGCAGCACCACGCCGAGGAAGGCCAGCGCTGTGCCCGCCCAGACCAGGGCGGGCCGGCGGTGGCCGCGCAGCCGCAGCACGAGGGTCGTCCAGATCGGTGTCGTGGTGACGAGCGCGGTGGACGACGCCACGGACGTGAGGTGGAGACTGGGCAGCCAGAGCCCGAAGTGCAGCGCGAGCAGGGCCCCGGCCGCGGCGGACAGCAGCAGCGCCTTGCGCCCCATCCCCAGCTCGGTCCGGTGGCGGATCAGCGCCAGCGGCGACAGCGCACCGACCGCCATGGCGTTGCGCCAGAACGCGATGGCCAGAGCGGGCGCGGCGGTCGCCGCGATGAGCGGCGCGGAGAACGCGATCCCGCCAACGGCGACCGCGAGGAGCAGGAGGTCGACACGGACGGCGGTCCCCACGTCATGGACCG
Source organism: Streptomyces sp. 8N706 (assembly GCF_052245415.1). NCBI lineage: Bacteria > Bacillati > Actinomycetota > Actinomycetes > Kitasatosporales > Streptomycetaceae > Streptomyces > Streptomyces sp. 8N706. The sequence goes on from NZ_JBQQBW010000027.1 coordinate 17,173, forward strand.
CGGGGACACTCTGCTCGGTACGGGGACGGGCTGTCGGCACTGAGTCCTCGCGAGGGTACGGGGGACGGACCTGTTCAGAGTAAGGCGCGTACGGCTGGGACGTAACTGACCCTCCGGCCGCTGGGGGCTGTTCGTACGGGCACCGGGACCGTCCCCTCCGGCGGGCGAGGCTTAAGGTGACCTCATGACGCAGACGCCCGCCCTGATCGATCGCGCCCTCATCGAGGAGGCCACCAAGAAGTCCGGCCTCATCTGGGTCCAGGGCAGCGACGGCCCCACCCGCGCCCTGTGGCACGTATGGCACGACGGCGCCGCCTGCCTCGTCGGCGACGGGCCGGGAGAACAGCCGTTCGCCGGGCTCGGTCTGGCCGACGGGGGCCCGGCCACCGTGACCGTACGCAGCAAGGACAAGGGCAGTCGCCTGGTGACGTGGCCGGCCCGCGTCAGCGAGCAGACGCCCGGCAGCGACGCCTGGCAGGCGGCAGTGGAGGAGCTCAAAGGGAAGCGGCTGAACGCCCCGGACGCCGAGCACGTCGCCGATCGCTGGGCACGCGAGTGCCGGGTGCTCCGGCTGGAGCCCGTCGGCTCGCTCGCCGAGTTGCCGGACGGTTCGCTGGCAGCCGCGCCCCCGACGACTCCGGCCACCACGCGCCGCCCGATTCCGGCCGCACTGCCGAAGCTGCTCCGCAAGGGCCTCAGGGGCCGCAGCCGCGGCTGAGACGCCCTCCTGCACCGCCCCATGGGCGGGTGGGGCCGGTCCGACCTCGGCTCCAGCGCCTCCGACCAGGCGATCCGGCGCCTTGCGGCTGACCGCACCAGGCCACCCCGCTACCGGGAACCTCGGCTGAGGCGGCCCTAGTTGCCGGTCGTGATCCGGCGGCCGTAGTCGACGATATGGCCCTTGTCCGGGGCCTTCAGGGCGAAGTCCTCGTTCCAGTCGGCGAGTTCGAGGACTCCCGCGCCGCCCGCCCGTTGCAGGCGCAGCGGGTAGGGCGTGCCCTCCAGGGACACATCGAGTGAGCCGCCCGACCCCTCGCCGCCGGTGATCCGGATCGTACGGGTTCCCCCGACGCTGCCACGGTCGCCGGTGGCGCGCTTGCCGTGCAGGCCCAGCAGCCCGTCCAGCAGCAGGTCCATGTCCGTGAAACCGCTGAGTTGCTTGTACGCGGGGTCGCTGCTGGGCACCTTGACGAACTTGTCGTCGAGTTTGCTGGCCGCGGCGCTGTCCGACGTGGAGGAGCCGCCCTCCTGGCGGGCCCAGAAGTCGGCGTCGGCCTTCAGATAGAGCTCGTTGCCGACCCGGAGCAGTTCGAACCGGCTGCCCTTGCTGGAGAGGTGGCCGATCCCGCCGCCCTTCTTCAGGCGCATGTCGAGCTTGTACGTACGCCCCTTGGTGACGACGCTGCCCGACAGCCGTACCGCCTCCGCACCGTCCACCGCCTTGCGGGCCCTGCTCTCGATCTTGGCGGCGGAGAGCTTGCCGACGCCGTTCGTGCCGGCGTCCGGGTCCTCACCGCCGCCGCACCCCACGAGCGCCGCGGCGAGTCCCGAGCACACGGCCCCCACCAGTGCCGCGTTCCGTGTGCGGGGGAATGCAGTCACGTCGGCTCTGCCTCCTGAATGCGGTGACCTCGACAGCAGACGGCAGCGTACCTGGGCCGTACCCGCGGTCCGGAAGGCAGCCGTCCGGGCCGGCTGTCCCGGCGGCCGCGACCGGGGCACGCTAGCCTGAATCCGATATCAAAGGATTTGCCCGGCAATAAGGAGGCGCGCGGTATGGCGTCTGGCGCCCCCCGGGTCTTCGTCTCCCACCTCGCGGGTGTCGCGGTCTTCGACCCCCACGGCGATCAGGTGGGCCGCGTCCGTGACCTCGTGGCGATGCTGCGGGTGGGGGGACGGCCGCCGCGGCTGCTCGGGCTGGTCGTCGAGGTCGTCAGCCGACACCGGATCTTCGTCCCCATGACCCGGGTCACCGGCGTCGAGTCCGGACAGGTCATCACCACCGGTGTGATGAACATGCGCCGCTTCGAACAGCGGCCGACCGAGACGCTGGTGATCGGTGAACTGCTCGACCGGCGGGTGCGCCTGGTCGAGACCGGCGATGAGGTCACGGTCCTCGATGTGTCGGTGGCCCAGCTTCCCGCCCGGCGGGACTGGGAGATCGACAAGGTCTTCGTACGGCGCGGCAGGGGCGGGCCGCTGCGCCGGCGCGGTGAGACGCTGACCGTCGAGTGGTCGGCCGTCACCGGCTTCTCGGTCGAGGAGGAGGGGCAGGGTGCGGCCAACCTGCTGGCCACCTTCGAACAGTTGCGGCCCGCCGACCTCGCCAACGTCCTGCACCATCTGTCCGCCAAGCGCCGCGCGGAGGTCGCGGCCGCCCTCGACGACGACCGGCTCGCCGACGTCCTGGAGGAGCTGCCCGACGACGACCGGGTGGAGATCCTCGGGAAGCTCAAGGAGGAGCGCGCCGCGGACGTCCTGGAGGCGATGGACCCGGACGACGCCGCCGACCTGCTCTCCGAGCTGCCGGAGACCGACAAGGAACGGCTGCTCGGCCTGATGCGCCCGCACGACGCCGCTTCCGTACGGCGGCTGATGTCGTACGAGGAGAGCACCGCGGGCGGGATCATGACCACCGAGCCGATCGTGCTGCGCCCGGACGCCACGGTGGCGGTCGCGCTCGCGCGGGTGCGCGACCCCGATCTGAGCCCCGCGCACGCCGCGCAGGTGTTCGTCTGCCGGCCGCCGGACGAGACACCGACCGGCCAGTACCTGGGGGTCGTGCACTTTCAGCGGCTGCTGCGCGACCCGCCCTACACCCTGGTCGGCGCGATCGTCGACAGCGATCTCCAGCCCCTGCCACCGGACACCCCGCTGCCCGCGCTGACCAGTTATCTCGCCACGTACAACCTGGTGGCGGCGCCGGTCGTCGACGACGCGGGGCATCTGCTGGGGGCCGTGACGGTGGACGACGTCCTGGACCACCTCCTGCCCGACGACTGGCGCGAGTCGGAGATCCCCGGACCGTGGGGAGTGGCCCATGCCGGTTGAGCGCCGCCCCGAGCGCCTGGAGCGCGTGGAACGCCCGCGCACGGAGCGTGCGGAGCGCCCGCAGCGCCGGCTCGACCTGCCGCAGACCCGTCGGCGCAGGCCGCTGCCCGAGTACGACCCGGACGCCTTCGGACGGCTCTCGGAACGGATCGCGCGCTTCCTCGGGACCGGCCGCTTCATCGTCTGGATGACCTTCGTCATCCTCCTGTGGGTGTTCTGGAACATCAGCGCTCCGACGGAGCTGCGGTGGGACGAGTACCCGTTCATCTTTCTGACGCTCGTGCTGTCGTTGCAGGCCTCCTACGCCGCTCCGCTGATCCTGCTCGCACAGAACCGGCAGGCGGACCGGGACCGCGTCAACCTCGAGCAGGACCGCGCGCGCAACGACCGCAGCATCGCCGACACCGAATATCTGACCCGGGAGATCGCCGCCCTGCGGATGGGGCTGGGCGAGGTCGCCACCCGCGACTGGATCCGCTCCGAGCTGCAGGACGTGATGAAGGAGCTCGAGCGGCAGCATTCCGCGGAGAGTGACCAACGCGACCGCTGACGGTTTTCCTCACTCTCGGTGGGGAGCCGTACCATCGGTGGCATGGCTACCGACACGCCCGACGCCCCCAACGCAGTGCCCGCCGAAGAAGCGGTGCGCGATGCGCTCGCGACGGTGAACGACCCCGAGATCCACCGCCCCATCACCGATCTCGGCATGGTCAAATCCGTCGAGATCGCCGCGGACGGCTCGGTGGCGGTCGGGGTCTATCTGACCGTGTCCGGCTGCCCGCTGCGCGACACCATCACCCGCGAGGTGACCGAGGCGGTCTCCCGCGTCTCGGGCGTGACGAGCGTCAGTGTCGAGCTCGATGTGATGAGCGACGAGCAGCGCAAGGAGCTGGCGAGCTCGCTGCGCGGCGGTACGGCCGAGCGCGAGGTGCCGTTCGCCAAGCCCGGCTCGCTGACCCGGGTGTACGCGGTGGCCTCCGGCAAGGGCGGCGTCGGCAAGTCCTCGGTGACGGTCAACCTCGCCGCGGCGATGGCCGCGGACGGGCTGAAGGTCGGTGTCGTCGACGCGGACATCTACGGCCACTCGGTCCCGCGCATGCTGGGCGTGGACGGCCGCCCCACCCAGGTCGAGAACATGATCATGCCGCCGTCGGCGAACGGGGTGAAGGTCATCTCGATCGGGATGTTCACCCCGGGGAACGCCCCGGTGGTGTGGCGCGGGCCGATGCTGCACCGCGCGCTCCAGCAGTTCCTCGCGGACGTCTACTGGGGCGACCTGGACGTCCTGCTGCTCGACCTGCCGCCGGGCACCGGTGACATCGCCATCTCGGTGGCCCAGCTGGTGCCGAACGCGGAGATCCTGGTCGTGACCACGCCGCAGCAGGCTGCCGCGGAGGTCGCCGAACGGGCCGGGGCCATCGCCGTGCAGACGCACCAGAAGATCGTCGGCGTGGTCGAGAACATGTCGGGGCTGCCCTGCCCGCACTGCGACGAGATGGTCGATGTCTTCGGCACGGGCGGCGGCCAGAAGGTCGCCGAGGGCCTGACCCGGACCACGGGCGCGACCGTCCCGGTCCTGGGCGCCATCCCGATCGACGTACGCCTGCGGGAGGGCGGCGACGAGGGCAAGCCGGTGGTGATCACCGACCCGGACTCCCCGGCGGGCAGCGCGCTGCGGGACATCGCGGGCAAGCTCGGCGGGCGTCAGCGCGGTCTGGCGGGCATGGCGCTGGGGATCACCCCGCGCAACAAGTTCTGACGCGACCGCTGCTCAGGGGTCACCGAAGCCGCCGGACCGGCCTCGGCACACGGGCACACGGGGCACACGGGGCACACGGGGCACACGGCAGAGTTTCGGAATGCGGGTCCCTGGTCCCGTGGCCCCGGAGGGCGCGCGGAGCCCGGTCTCCTGGTCGCGGGATGCGGCTGTGTCCCGGAATACGGCGTTGCCCGCCCCGGAGCCCTGGTCCCAGGGCCTGGAGACGGGCAACCGTGTCCCTCAGCGGGCGTACGAGGCGATGTCCTTGATCACCGAGAAGCCCAGGCCGTAGGCGCTCATGCCACGCCCGTACGCGCCGATGTGCACGCCCTCCTGGGCCTGCGCGGAGCCCGCCAGCACCCAGCCGTACTCGGACTCCCGGTAGTGGAAGGGCGTCGGCACACCGTCCACCGGCAGCGACAGCGTCGTCCAGTCCGGAGCGGACAGGTCGTCCGCCAGCTCCCAGGCGATCGCGGTCTGCTGCTCCAGCCAGTCGTCGCGCAGGGCACGCTCCATCTGGGTGGGCCAGGTGCATGACAGCAGACCCGAACCGGCCAGCCAGGCCGCCGAGGAGACCGAGGTGGCCTCCAGGACGCCGGTGCCGTCGGCGCTGCGCCGCACCGGGCGGCTGGCGACCGTCACCACCACCGCGAAGCGCTGCTTGTCGTGCTCGGTCTCCACCCTCACGGAGGGCTCTTCGCCGTGCCCGGTCGATCCGTGCTCGACCGTACCGTCGGCGGCGGTACCCACCTGCATCAGCCAGCGCGGACCGGAGAATGCCTCGTCCAAGCCGTACCAGGGGAAGCCCGCCAGCAGATAGCCGTCGAGGCTGCGGCCGCCCGGGAGCTCCGCCGCCGGTCTTCCGGCCTCCACGTCGTCGGACGGGCTGGGCTCGTCGGACGCCCCCTGCGCCCCCAGCCGACTCGTCGTCTCCATCTGCGTGGTGCCTCCTTGTTGCCCCGTCGTCTTAGGGCGAACCGCCCCCCTCGGGCGACCTCACCCCGGACACAGGGAGGATAGCCACACCGGTCGGTCCAGTCGGACATACGGGGGGATCACGTGGCGTCGGAGTCGAAGGGCGGACGTTCGTCCGGGTCGCCGTGACCATCCTTGCGGAGCAGATCGGAGCCGCCGGCCGCGGTGCCGGACTGCTTGCTGAGCGATGTGCCGGACGCTCCTCCGGCAGCGGCGTCGCCGCCCCGCCCGTGCACCGCGTCGGACACCTCGGACATCTCCTTGCGGAGGTCGAAGCCGTTACGGATCTCCTTGAGCCCGAGGTCGTCGTCGTCCATGAGCTGCTTGCGCACGAACGTCTTCGGGTTGAGGTCCTCGAAGTCGAAGTCCTTGAACTCCGGGCCCAGCTCGGAGCGGATGTCGGCCTTGGCGCCCTCGGAGAAGTCACGGACCTTGCGGATGAAGCGCGAGATGTCCTGGATGAGCTTGGGCAGCTTGTCAGGACCGAAGATGAGCACCGCAAGGATCACGAGCGCGACGACCTCGAGTGCGCCTATGTCATTGAACACCCTGCAGCTCCTTGAGATGTCCACGGCCGGGCTGGTCGGACGGGGCCTCCCCGCGGCGGGCGGGGGACGGGTCGGGGCCTGGTCCACGGTACCCGGCTGCGCCGGGTGGGCGGTACATCATCAGCGGCCGCTCGCGCTGCCGAGGGTCAGCCGGAGCGTACGCCGCTCGCCGTCGCGCTCCAGCGTCAGCCGCAGCCGGTCGCCCGGGCGGTGGCTGCGGATCTTCACGATCAGTTCCTCACCGCTGTGCACCCGGGCGCCGTCGACCTCGGTGATGACGTCGCCGGGCTCGATGCCGGCCTGGTCACCGGGGCCGCCCCGCTTCACCGGTCCGCCGCCGCCCGCCCTGGTGGCGACGCGTGCGCCGTCGCCGGAGTACTGCAGGTCGAGCGTGACACCGATCACAGGGTGCGTGGCCCGGCCGGTGTTGATCAGCTCCTCGGCGACCCGCTTCCCCTGGTTGATCGGGATGGCGAAGCCGAGACCGATGCTGCCGCCCTGGTCGCCCTCCAGGCCCGGTCCGCCGTCGGCGGCCTTGATGGCGCTGTTGATGCCGATGACACGCGCCCGGGAATCCACCAGCGGGCCACCGGAGTTGCCGGGATTTATCGGGGCGTCGGTCTGCAGGGCGTCGACGTAGCTGATGTCACTGCCGTCACCCTTCTCCCCGCCCGCGGTGATCGGGCGCTCCTTGGCGCTGATGATGCCCGTGGTGACCGTGCCCGCCAGGTCGAAGGGGGCGCCGATGGCGACGACCGGGTCGCCCACCCGTACGGAGTCGGAGTTGCCGAGGGCCAGGGGCTTGAGGCCGGAGACGCCCCGGACCTTGACGACGGCGAGGTCGTATCCGCTGTCCCGCCCCACGACCTCGGCGGGGGCGGATTCGCCGCCGCTGAACGTCACGGTTATGCCGCCGTCCGAGCCCGCGGGCGCGACGACATGGTTGTTGGTCAGGATGTGGCCGCGCTTGTCGAGCAGGAAGCCGGTGCCGGTGCCCTGCGCGTCGCTGCCCTTGACGTGGAGCGTGACGACACCGGGCAGTGCGGCGGCGGCGATTCCGGCGACGCTCTCCGGGTCCCGGTCGCCCGCCTCCGCGGAGGCCTGCGGCAGCTCGACCTCCGTGATGCCGCCGTTGCGCTCGACGTACGCGCCGATCCCCCCGCCGATGCCGCCCGCGACCAGGGCGAGCACCAGCGCTCCGACGAGGAGGCTGCCGCGGTGTGAGGGGCGCCGGGGGGCTTCGACGGTGCCGGCCGGGGCGGCACCGGTCAGCCGGGGGGCGCCCCATGGGTCGTACTGCTGCCAGTGGCCGGACTCCCGCGGCCCCGGCCCGTACTGGTGCGGCAGGGGGTACGCACCGGTCGGCGCGTTCCCGGCGGCTGCTCCGTGCGGCAGCTGCGACGTCACCGTGGCGGGAGCGGCAGGGCCGGCCGGCGCGGTGGCGGCGGGAAGGCCGTGCGACGGGGTCGCCTGGGAAGAGACCGCCGGAGAGGGGACCGGGGTGCCGTGCGGCGGAGTGGCCACGGGGCGCTGCACGGGAGGTGCCGGGGCCCATGGGCCGGGCTCACCGTAGGGGGGTGTGCCGTACGGGTCGGGGGCGTGCCGGGGCTGCACCTTCTGCTGTGGGGCGGACGGCTCGCTCGCGGATGCGCTGTCCATGGGTGCGGCGGCAGCGGGGGCGGTGTCCGCGCGTCCGCTGTCCATGGCCGGTGGCTCCGTCGGTGCCGCACCGGTGGCAGCGGAGCGATCCCCCGCGGTACCGGAACCCGGGGTGGGCGCGGTACCCGCCGACAGCGCCGCAGGGCCGTCCGATGCGCTGCCGGTACCGGGTGCCGGCGCGGAGCGGTCCGACGTGGTGCCGGTGCCCGATGCGGGCGAGGTACCAGCTGATACGGCCACAGGGCCGTCCGGCGCGGTACTGGTACGCGGTACGGCCGCGGGGCCGTCCGCCGCGGTACCGGGATCCGGCGTGGCCGCGGCGCCGCCCGGGACCGCCGTCGTGCCGCCCGAGGAGCCCGCGGCCGTCTCCGATACGGCCGCCGCGCCGGTCTGCTCCGCGGACTGCGTCAGTGCGGGCTCCGCTTCGACGCCCCGCAGGCCGCCCACGTCCCGCCGGGGCCGGCTCCACCAATTCGGCTTCGACTCCGGCTCGGCGGCCGTCCCCTCGTCCATGCTCTCCCCACAGTTCGCCCGGTATCGCACGGGCTGCGCCAGCACCCCGCCCACCCCCGCGTCGGCGATTCAACCAGGTCTGCGCGGGCGTGCGCAGTGACACCCTCAGTGACCCGCGGACGCCTGGGCGTCAGGAGCCGTCGCGGCGACGACCGGCGCCGCGCCTTCCGGCGAGGTGGAGGACGCGGCAGGCCGGGCCGGCGCGGTGCCGGCGAACGCCGTGCCGAACGGCGTGCCCTGGTGCCCGGCCGCCACCGGGCGTATCAGCGGACTCAGCGCCGGGGCGGTGGGGAGCAGCGGCGAGGTGTAGGGGAGCAGCGGGATGGACGGATGGGTGGTCGGCGCGGGAGAGGACGGTCCGCGCACACCCGTCGGCGCGACGAGCGGGAAGTGGTGCCCGCCCGCCGCCGATGCGGCCAGGAGCGCGTCACCGCCGCTCACCGACGCGGCCCCGCCCGCCGGAGCTGTACGCACCGGGGTCGGCGCGGACTCACCCCGTCCACCGGACACATCGACAGCCGCCTCCAGCGGCAGCGCGCCTCCGAGAGCGAACGCGGCGAGTGACACCGCCCCCGCTGCCGCGAACGCGAACCGGCGGCCGCGTGAGGCCGACCGCTCGACATCATGGATGCGGAAACCGGACTCGTCCGCCCCGCCATGCCCCCGCGACGGCACGTAGGAGAAGTTCTGCGGCCCTCCGAGGGCACCACCCCCCAAGCCCGGCCCCGAACCGAAGGGGCTCCCCTGGCCGCCGTCGCCGCCCGGCAGACCCTGCAACCGGGCGAGCAGCCCCTCCGACGGAGGCGGAGGGGCGGTCTCGGCGAAGACGCTCTTCAACTGACGCTGCGCGTCGGCCTCCGCCTTGCACGTACTGCAGGTCGCCAGGTGCGCCAGCACCCGCTCGCGGGCCTCGTGCCCGAGCTCTCCGTCGACCAGCGCGGCGAGACGGTCGCCCAGGTGCTGCTCGGCGTGGCTCGCGCCGCCGGACGCCGTCACGCCCCCCCGCCCTCTCCTGCGATGGCCGGGAACGCGGCAGCGAGCGAGCGCTGCTGCTCGGCGCGGGCCGAGGGCGACCGGTGCTTGAGCGCCTTGCGCAGATGGGAGCGGCCGCGGTGGATCCGGCTGCGGACCGTACCGAGCTTCACACCCAGCGTCGCCGCGATCTCCTCGTACGACAGCCCCTCGATGTCGCAGAGCACCACCGCCGCGCGGAACTCGGGCGCGAGGGTGTCCAGCGCCTGCTGTACATCCGCGTCGAAGTGACTGTCGTGGAAGTGCTGTTGGGGCGAGGGCTCACGGCTCGGCAGCCGCTCGGCGGCGTCGTCGCCGAGCGCGTCGAACCGGATGCGCTGGCGCCGCCGGACCATGTCCAGGAAGAGGTTGGTGGTGATCCGGTGCAGCCAGCCCTCGAAGGTGCCGGGGGTGTAGGTGGACAGCGAGCGGAAGACCCGGACGAAGACCTCCTGGGTGAGGTCCTCCGCGTCGTGCTGGTTCCCGGTCAGGCGATAGGCGAGGCGGTAGACCCGTGCGCTGTGCGTGCTGACGATCTCCTCCCAGGTGGGAGGGGTCCAGGCCTGCGCATCCGCCTCGTCACCGAAAGACGCAGTCGTGGAAAAGGTCGCTGTCGGCGCGGAGTCGGTGGTGGCGTGGAGACGGTCAGCGGTGTCGGTCACGGATCTCGGCTCGCCGGCCGACCTGCGAAAGCGCCTCAGCACTCCCCGGTCACCGGCCGCAGCCGCACCTCCCCTGTCGGCTCTGGTGGTGTCCAGTAGAGCCCCTACCATATCCACCTCGCCCGTTAGCTCCGGATAAGGATCTTTGACCCGCATTTTAGCCACGGTCCCGTCGGTCCCCTTTCCCGTTCCCCTCTCGGTAACGCCCGGTCCCATCAGCGGGTTCCCGGGGCAACGGATACAGTCACGGTTGCGTCGACTACGGGGACAGGAGAGGGCCATTACCGGCAACCGCCAGACGAGCTGGGCGTTCGCCGATGCGTTCGTCGCCGAGGACGAGGCGCTGCGCTGGGCCCGCGACCGGGCCCGCGAGGCAGGCCTGCGCTCGGTGTCGGTCGGCACCGGTGCCGCGCTGCGCCTGCTCGCCGCCGCGGCGGACGCCAAGGCCGTCGCCGAGATCGGCACCGGGACGGGCGTGTCCGGAATTCATCTCCTGTACGGCATGCGCCCCGACGGCGTACTGACCACCGTGGACACCGAGCCGGAGCGGCAGCAGTTCGCGCGTCAGGCCTTCCGCGCCGCCGGGTTCGCGGGCAACCGCGCCCGCTTCATCCCCGGCCGCGCGCTGGATGTCCTGCCGCGCCTGGCGGACGGCGGATACGACCTGGTGTTCTGCGACGGCGACCGTACGGAGTGCCTGGACTATCTCGCCGAATCGTTGCGCCTCCTGCGCCCCGGCGGCCTGGTCATCTTCGAAGGTGTCTTCGCGGACGGCCGGACCGTGGACTCGGCGACTCCGCCCGCGGAGATCCAGCGGTTGCGTGAACTCCTTCGCGCCGTACGCGAGAGCACGGTGCTGCTCCCCTCGCTGCTGCCGGTCGGCGACGGGCTGCTCTGCGCGGTCAAACGCTGACCGCTGCGGCAATGCGCCGGGGCGCAAGCCGTACGGCCGGGAAGCCGGGCTCCGGTCCACCCCCTCGTCCGCGCCCCACGGCCACCGCCTCGTCGACGAACCGGCCGTACGCCCCGGTCCGAGGCGGTACGACCGACCCCGCTGCCGCTGACGGAGGTGCGCCGGGTCCCGGCGCCGCCGGGCATCGTGCCCCGGCGCCGCGACCAGCTCGTACGCGACAACGGGCTTCGGCCGGCGCGCGGATGCCCGGCAACGCCGACGCGCGCCGCGGACACCGAGGCCCTCGCGGCTGCCGACGCCACGGGAGAGAGCGCAGGGACGGCGCCACGCGAGCCCTGGGCACTTGGCGCCTGATCAACTCCACGGGGGGCGGCGCGCATGCGCCGGAACATGCCACTGCCCCGGCGTCGGGCTGCGCGGGATGGCGCGCCTCCGCCGGGGCAGTGGCAGTGAAAGAGCTGTGGCCCTGCGCCTCAGCCGACGACCTTCTTCAACGCGTCGCCGAGCGCGTCGGCCTCGTCCGGGGTCAGCTCGACGACGAGACGACCGCCGCCTTCGAGCGGAACGCGCATGACGATGCCCCGCCCCTCCTTGGTCACCTCGAGCGGGCCATCGCCCGTCCGCGGCTTCATGGCCGCCATGCTCGTTCCCCTTCCTGAAACCAGCTCATCGCAGCCGACAACCCAGGTGTCACCGGCATCGAACACATTGCTTCCAGGCCATTATCCCGCATGGCGGACCCCGATGACCAACATCGGTTGGCATCCCTTCTGCAACGCGCTTACGCAAAACCACTCAAAATCGGCGATCGGCCTGCGATACTGCGCGGCTTCCCCACCACGGGTGTCGCCGGTCCTGTTTGACCGAGGTCACATACCTGCCGCCGGTGCCACCGCGGACGATCTCCGCCATGCTGGCCCTGACTGCCCGAGCCACTGACGGAGGGGACCCACCATGGCCGATACCGTGCTTCACGAGGTGACCGACGGACTCGCGACGATCACCTTGAACCGTCCCGATGCCATGAACGCGCTGAACGTCGAGACCAAGGTCGCGCTGCGGGACAGCCTGCGCCAGGCCGCGGACGACCCCGCCGTACGGGCCGTCCTGCTCATCGGCAGCGGACGCGCCTTCTGTGTCGGCCAGGACCTCAAGGAGCACATCGGCCTTCTGGCGGCCGACCGCGAGGCGGGCGGGGGCAGCACGATGACCACCGTGCGGGACCACTACAACCCGATCGTCACCGCGATCGCCGGGATGCCGAAGCCGGTGGTGGCGGGGGTGAACGGAGTGGCGGCCGGCGCCGGCGCGGGCTTTGCCTTCGCGGCCGACTACCGCGTGGTCGCGGACACCGCGGCCTTCAACACCTCGTTCGCCGGGGTCGCGCTGACCAGCGACTCGGGCGTGGCCTGGACCCTGCCCCGGCTGATCGGCCACGGCCGCGCCGCCGACCTGCTGTTCTTCCCGCGCAATGTGAGCGCACAGGAGGCGCTGGAGCTGGGCATCGCCAACAAGGTCATCCCTGCCGCGGACCTCGCCGCGGAGGCGGAGGCGGTCGCGCGCCGCCTCGCGAAGGGCCCCACCGCCGCGTACGCCGCGATCAAGGAAGCCTTGGCCCATGGAGCCGACCACGGCCTGGCCTCCACGCTGGAGAAGGAGGACGAACTCCAGGTCCGCGCCGGGGCATCGGAGGACCACCGGATCGCGGTGGAGGCCTTTGTGAAGAAGGAGAAGCCGACCTTTCTGGGGCGGTAACCGCGGTCATGGGGCGGGGCCGAGGCTGCTGAAGCGGTAGCTGCGGTCATGGGGGCGGACCGAGGCTCCTGAAGCGGTGGACACGGTCTCGGGGCGGGCCGAGGCCCCTGGCGGTGGGAGCCTTCCTCGGGCCGGGGCAGTCGCCGAGGCTCCGGGGGCGTACGGCCTGGCCCGGGCCGGGGCCGGTCGCCGACGGTCCCGCGCGATGAGCCTTCTCAGGGGCGGACTCCCAACGGGCTGGAGCTGGGGCAGTATGCCTGCTCGGGGGAGGCGTACGGGCCCGTCGCCCCCTGGAGAAAGGGCCGGTCCCCACGGTCTTCGGCGGGAGGGAGGCCCGGAGGTCGGCCCGCCCCTCAGGTCCCGCCGCCCCGCGCGACGCAGTCCGCCAAGTGGTCGTCGACCAGGCCGCAGGCCTGCATCAGGGCATAGGCCGTGGTCGGCCCCACGAAGCGGAAGCCGCGCTTCTTGAGGTCCTTCGAGAGGGCCGTCGACTCGGGAGTGATCGCGGGGATGTCGGCGATCGCGCGGGGCGCGGGCCGGCCGGCCGGGTCGGGGGCGTACGACCAGATCAGCGCGTCCAGCTCGCCCTCCGCCAGCTCGGCGGCGACCCGCGCGTTGGCGATGGACGCCTCGATCTTGGCGCGGTTGCGGATGATGCCGGTGTCCCCGAGCAGCCGATCCACATCCGCCTCGGTGAAGGCGGCGACGGCCGGTATCGAGAAGCCCCGGAAAGCCGCGCGGAAGCCCTCGCGGCGGCGGAGAATCGTCAGCCAGGACAGGCCGGACTGGAACGCCTCGAGGCACAGCCGTTCGAAGAGCGCGTCGTCACCGTGGAGCGGGCGGCCCCACTCGGTGTCGTGGTAGGAGACATAGTCCTCCGAGGACAGCCCCCACGGGCAGCGCAGGCGTCCGTCCGGGCCGGCGACCGCGCCGGTTGCCGTCCTCATGAGCGCGCGCCCGGGCCGCCCGGCTGCTCGTTCCGCGGGCCGTCCGCGCCGGGCCCCTCGGCCGTCGGACTGCGCTGCCCAAACGCGGAGGCCTGCGCGCCCGCGAGGGCGGCCTCAAGCTCGGCGATCCGGGCGTCGCGCTCGGCCAGCTCCGCACCCAGCCGGCCTAGGACATCGTCGACCTCCGTCATCCGGTAACCACGCACGGTCATCGGCAGACGCAGTGCCTCGATGTCGGCACGGCCGACCGGCCGGTCCGCGGGCAGCGGGTCGTGGAGCCGGTCCGGCTGCGCCTCCGGCAGCGCGACGCCGTCGTCACCGCCAACTACGACGGGCGGGAACGCGGCGACCACCGAGACCAGCGCGACGAGCAGGAACCAGAACACGACGATCTCCCCGGGGCCGTACGGAGCTGTAACCGAATCTGTAGACCACGATCGTGCCACGAGCGCCGCGCCCCCGGCGCGCTCCGCCCCCGGCCCCGCTCGACGGAAGGACCGGTGGGGAAGGCCCCGGCACGTCCTCCCGGCGCCGGCAAACAGCGCCTCCCGGCTCCGGGAGCGCAGGCCCCGGCACATCGCGGGCCCCGGTTCCGCGACCCGCGGCAGACGTTAAGGTCTCCCGGGGCACGCCGGGACGATCAGGCGAGCTGTCGTGGATCGACTGCCCGCAGGCGGGTCAGGTCTGCCGTCCTCCGGGCGGCCCGAGGAGGTGACGCGTGGTGCTGCGGCTGGGGACGCGCGAGTTCGGCGAGCACGAGCCGGTGATCATGGCGATCGTGAACCGCACCCCGGACTCGGTCTACGACCGGGGGTCGACCTCCCGGGACGAGCCCGCGCTCGCCCGCGTCGACCAGGCGGTCTCCGAGGGCGCCGCGATCATCGACATCGGCGGGGTCAAGGCGGGCCCCGGCGAGGAGGTGAGCGCCGAGGAGGAGGTACGGCGTACGGCCGGCTTCGTGGCCGAGGTCCGCGGGCGCCACCCGGACGTGGTGATCAGTGTGGACACCTGGCGGCACGAGGTCGGGGAGGCCGTGTGCGAGGCGGGCGCGGATCTGCTCAACGACGCGTGGGGCGGCGTCGACCCCCGGCTCGCGGAGGTCGCGGCCCGCTACGGCGCCGGTCTGGTGTGCACCCACGCGGGCGGGGCGGAGCCGCGCACCCGTCCCCACCGCATCGCGTACGACGACGTGATGGCCGACATCCTGCGCGTCACCCTCGGGCTGGCCGAACGCGCGGCCGACCTGGGCGTACGGCGCGACGCGATCCTGATCGACCCGGGGCACGACTTCGGCAAGAGCACCCGGCACTCACTGGAGGCGACGCGCAGGCTCGGCGAGATGACGGCCACGGGCTGGCCGGTCCTGGTGTCACTGTCGAACAAGGACTTCGTCGGCGAGACGCTCGACCGCCCGGTCAGGGAACGACTCATCGGCACGCTCGCCACGACCGCGGTCTCGGCCTGGCTGGGTGCCCAGGTCTACCGCGTGCACGAGGTGGCCGAGACGAGGCAGGTGCTCGACATGGTCGCCTCGATTGCGGGCCACCGGTCCCCGGCAGTCGCCCGCCGGGGACTCGCGTAGAGCGTTCCCTCTCCCCCCGTGGCGTCGTCCGCCCGAAGGCAGGGACAGGACAGGCAGCACGGCACGCGGACACCGGGCGTCACGCCGCGCGCAGCAAGGCGGCCGCAGGCACCCACGCCACGCCGGGCGGGGGCGGACCCGCGCAGAGGCCCGCGGCCAAGCATCGCGGGGCCGGCTCAGAGCCTGCACGGCGGCACGGACACCGGTCCGGGCGGCACCCCCGGCCGGACGTGTCGGTCGCGTCCCGCTACTCGGGCGGCCGCGCATCGACCGACCACTCCGTGGGCGCGCCCGTGGCGGTCTCCTTGCTCACCAGCGCGACGGCCTCGTCCACGTCGTCGGTGATGTGGAAGAGCTCCAGGTCCCTGAGCGCGGCCTTCCCCTGCACGATGAGGGTGTTCCGGAGCCAGTCGACCAGGCCCTGCCAGTACTCGGTGCCGAACAGGACGATCGGGAAGCGGGTCACCTTGCGGGTCTGTACGAGGGTCAGCGCCTCGAACAGTTCGTCCAGCGTGCCGAGACCGCCGGGCAGCACCACGAACCCCCGCGCGTACTTCACGAACATCGTCTTGCGGACGAAGAAGTAGCGGAAGTTGACGCCGATGTCGACGTACCGGTTGAGCCCCTGCTCGAAGGGGAGTTCGATGCCGAGGCCGACGGAGACCCCGCCCGCCTCGCAGGCACCACGGTTGGCGGCCTCCATCGCGCCGGGCCCGCCGCCCGTGATCACCGCGAACCCCGCGTCCACCAGGGCCCGCCCGATGCGCACCCCGATCTCGTACTCGGGTGTTCCCGGTGGCGTGCGCGCCGATCCGAAGACGCTCACGGCGGGTCCGAGTTCGGCGAGCGTGCCGAAGCCCTCGACGAACTCGGACTGGATGCGCAGAACCCGCCACGGGTCCATGTGGACCCAGTCCGTCTCCCCCTGCGGCGAGTCCAGCAGCCGCTGGTCGGTCGTGCTGGGCTGCACCTGGTGACGGCGGCGCAGAACCGGACCCAGCCGCTTCTCCTCCGGGGTGCCGGGGGTGTCCGGTGTACCCGGGGTGCCTTCAGGTTCGGCGTTGTCCACCGTGTGCTCCCTCCGCCGGTCCTCCCTGCCGTGAGGCAGGGGAAGAATGTTGCAGTTCAGGGTAGGCCCCCGGGGGTTACGGACAGGGGAACTCAGCGGGACAGCCAGGCCCGGAGCTTCTCCTCCGCCTCCAGCACCGCGGCGACCGCGACATGCTCCTCACGGGTGTGGGCGAGCTTGGGGTCGCCGGGCCCGTAGTTCACCGCGGGGACGCCCAGCGCGGAGAACCGGGCGACATCGGTCCAGCCGTCCTTCGGTGCGGGCTCGGTGCCGATGGCACGGACGAACTCCGCGGCGGCGGGGTGGGACAGACCGGGCAGCGCGCCGGGCGCCGAGTCGGTGAGCACCACCTCGAAGCCGTCGAAGACCTCGCGGACATGCGCGAGGGCCTCGGCCTCGCCGCGGTCCGGGGCGAAGCGGAAGTTGACGACGACGGCGCAGGAGTCGGGGATGACGTTGCCCGCGTGCCCGCCCTCGACCATCACCGCGTTGAGACCCTCGCGGTAGGTGAGGCCGTCGATGTCCACCCGCCGCGGCTCGTAGGCGGCGAGGCGGGCGAGGACCGGCGCGGCCTTGTGAATGGCGTTCTCGCCGAGCCAGCTGCGCGCGGAGTGGGCGCGCCTGCCGGTGGTCTCGACCCGTACGCGCAGGGTGCCCTGGCAGCCGCCCTCGACCTTGGCGTCGGTGGGCTCCAGCAGGACGGCGAAGTCGCCCGCCAGCCAGTCGGGGTGCTTCTCGGCGAGCCGCTTGAGCCCGTTGAGCTCGGCGGCGACCTCCTCGTGGTCGTAGAAGACGAAGGTGAGGTCGCTGCTGGGCTCGGGCAGCGTGGCGGCGATACGGAGCTGGACCGCGACGCCGGACTTCATGTCCGAGGTGCCGCAGCCCCAGAGCACGCCGTCGGTGTCGAGGCGCGAGGGCACGTTGTCGGCGATCGGCACGGTGTCGATGTGCCCGGCGAGGACGACCCGCTGGGGGCGGCCCAGGTTCGTACGGGCGACGACCGCGTCCCCGTCCCGGTCGACGGTCAGGTGCGGCAGCGCGCGCAGCGCCTCCTCCACCGCGTCGGCCAGGGCTTTCTCCTGGCCGCTCTCGGACCGGAAGTCGACGAGCCGTGCGGTCAGAGCCGCGGCGTCCAGGGACAGATCGAGTCTCGGGTGATGCATGGGCCCGACCCTAGCCCGTACCGTCGGCGTCCGGACCCGGCCGGTACCGTGGGCCCGTGTCCCAGCCGTCCTCCACCGCCCGTCGTGGCCGCCTGCTGCGTATCGGCGCGGCCTGCGCCGTGCTGCTGGCACTGGCCGGATATCTGGCCGTGCACTTCACCACCGGCGGTCCCGGGGCCCCGCGCTGCGTGGTGAGAGGCCCCGGAGAGAACGGCGCCGCGTACGCGATGCAGCCGGAGCAGGCCGCGAACGCCGCCACGATCGAGGCCGTCGGCTCCTCCCGGGGACTGCCGGAAAGAGCGATCACCATCGCGCTCGCCACCGCGATGCAGGAATCGGGGCTGCGCAACATCGACTACGGGGACCGGGACTCCGTCGGCCTTTTCCAGCAGCGGCCCTCACAGGGGTGGGGCAACGCACGGCAGATCAAGGACCCGGTCTACTCGGCGGGGAAGTTCTACGAGCACCTGGTGAAGGTGCCCGGCTATTCCCGGCTGCCGCTGACCGTGGCCGCACAGAAAGTACAGCGCAGTGGATTCCCGCAGGCGTACGCCAAGCACGAGCCGGACGCCTCGCTGCTGGCGTCCGCGCTCACGGGGCGTACGGCCGGTGCTTTCAGCTGCACCTCGCCCGGCGGCGACGGCAAACGCGGCGAGCCGGAACGGGTACGGGCGGAGCTGATCCGCGAGTTCGGCCCGGACGTACTGCCCCGCCCGGGCGCGGGCCGGGACCAGCGCGCCACGGGCGGCTCCGGGCAGGTCGTCACCGTCCCCGCCGAGCCGCCGTCGACCGCGGCCGGCGGCGGCTCGGGCCGGCACGGCTGGGAAGTGGCGCACTGGGCGGTGGCCCACTCCTCCGAGCTGCGCATCGCACAGGTCTCCTACGCCGGCCAGGTGTGGAGCGCCGGTGATTCCGGGCAGGGGTGGCGGAAGGCCGGAGAAGGGTCGGTGCCGCACCCGGCCGCGGACTCCGACGCGGTCATCATCACCGCCGCGCATTAGTGCGAGTGCACCCCCGATAGCGGCACGCACGTCAAGCGGCGTAGCGCTTTTCCGGCGCCTGGACGAGGCATTCCAGGACTCCGCGAGTTCCTTGCAAATAAAGGGAAGTGACGGTTCCGCAGTCGCTCCGCCGAGCCCGTTTCTGCCCGTTTTTCTCCAGACCGGATAATGCGACGCATTACCAACTCTTTACCGTGGTTCGCCGCAACCTTCGGGCTGCTCACGCGGTAGTCACTGCGTCCGCCCGGCGGACATGCCACATCCGTCAGAAGCTCAAGCATCTCTCCGTCAAAGGAGCACAATGTCCCTCCCCCTCACGCGTCGGATCGCCCGAGCCGCGCTGCTGGTCGCAGCGGGCGCCGCTCCCCTCGTCGGCGCGGCCGGTACGGCGAGCGCTGCGGACCTGCCGAGCACGTCCCACCTCGGTGGAGTGGGCTCGCTCGACGGTGCCAACCTCGGCAACACCGTCGACCGCACGTCGAAGAGCGTCGGCAAGCAAGCGGGAGACTCCGGCAGCAGGGCCGTGAAGGAGTCCCTGCCGAGCGCCGCCGACGCCGTGGGCAAGGTCGGCAAGACCACCGCGCCGACCGCCCAGAAGGCCGCCGGTGACGCATCGGGCAGCACGGGCCGCCTGCTCGGCGACACGGCCAGGGCCACCGCCAAGGGCGCCGGCGGCGGCCCCTCGCTGCCGGCGGGCCAGCTGCCGTTCAAGGCCCCGGTGGGCTGACACCTTCGCGGAAGGGGCCCGGGGAGATCGCTCCCCGGGCCCCTTCGCATGTCTCCGTCACCGGTCGGCACGGACCAGCCGGACCAGCCGCCATTTCCCAACGGTCGGACCGGTCAGCCCAGGCGGCGTACGGCCTCCGCCACCCGCTCGTCGGTCGCGGTGAACGCCACCCGTACGAACCGCTCGCCCGCCGGACCGTAGAAGTCGCCCGGCGCGACGAGGATGCCCCGCTTGGCGAGATCCCCGACCGTGTCCCAGCAGGGCTCGTCACGCGTCGCCCACAGATAGAGGCTCGCCTCGCTGTGCTCGATACCGAAGCCGTTCGCCTCCAGCGCGCCGCGCAGCGCCGTGCGGCGGGCACCGTACCGGGCCCGCTGCTCCGTCACATGCGTGTCGTCCCCGAGCGCCGCGACGGTGGCGGCCTGGACCGGCGCCGGAACCATCATTCCGCCGTGCTTGCGGATCGCGAGCAGCTCCCCGAGAACGGCCGCGTCCCCGACGAGGAACGCCGCGCGATAGCCCGCCAGATTGGAACGCTTGGACAACGAGTGCACCGCGACGATGCCCTCATGGCTCCCGCCGTTCACCTCCGGGTCCAGCACGGACACCGGCTCGGCCTCCCAGCCCAGCTCCAGATAGCACTCGTCGCTGAACAGCAGCACACCGTGCTCACGCGCCCAGGCCACCGTGGTGCGCAGCTCGTCCTTGCCTAGCACACGGCCGGTGGGGTTGGACGGCGAGTTGAGCCAGAGCAGCCGCAGCCCGTCCGGGTCCAGCTCCGTGGGGGTGTCGTAGACGACCGGTTCGGCGCCCGCGAGCCGCGCCCCGGCCTGGTACGTGGGGTAGGCGAGCCGCGGGTGACCGACGCGGTCCCCGGGGCCCAGGCCCAGCTGGGTGGGGAGCCAGGCCACGAGCTCCTTCGACCCGACCACCGGCAGGACGTTGGTGTGCTCCAGGTCCGTCGCACCCAGCCGCCGCCGCGCCCAGCCGGTGATCGCGTCGCGGAGCTCGGCGGTACCCCACACGGTCGGGTAGCCGGGGCTGTCCGAGGCGTCCGTCAGCGCGCGCCGGATCAGTTCGGGGACCGGGTCGACGGGGGTGCCCACCGAGAGGTCCACGATGCCGTCCGGATGCGCGGCGGCATCCGCCTTGTAGGGCTCGAGCCGGTCCCATGGGAAGACCGGAAGGCGGGAGGAGACTGCGGGCACGGTGCTCTCTTTCTCGTGACGCGGCTCGTGACACGGCTCGGTCCCGCACGGAGGCCACCCCCCGTACGGGACCGAAGCGCCGTGATTCCGCCGTCAGACCTACTGGTTCTGCGGCGGAAGCGCTGCGATGAAGGGGTGGTCCCGCTCGATCAGACCGAGCTTCGACGCCCCGCCGGGCGAGCCGAGCTCGTCGAAGAACTCGACGTTCGCCTTGTAGTAGTCCTTCCACTCCTCGGGAGTGTCGTCCTCATAGAAGATCGCCTCGACCGGGCAGACCGGCTCACAGGCACCGCAGTCGACACACTCGTCCGGGTGGATGTACAAGGACCTGGAGCCCTCGTAGATGCAGTCGACCGGGCACTCCTCGATGCACGCCTTGTCCTTGACGTCGACACAAGGCTGCGCGATGACGTAGGTCACGCTGTCGTTCCTCCTCGATAGGGCCGGCGGACCGATTTGCGGCTCCGCCGCGGGCGCGCGGGAGCGCGGCGTCGTCGATGCCCGCCACCTAGTATCTCCGTTCCGGGGCACGAGACGAACAGGAGGGGCGGACCAAGCTGTGGAATTCACCACGGGCGGACGACTCATAGTCTCCATCACCGCTTCTGACGTGGGCAAAAGGGTATCGGTACGGCGTCTGGCCGAGGAGGGCAACGGGGCGGAGAAGTTCACCGACACGGTCGGTGTGCTCACATCCTGGGACGGCGGCGTGCTGTGCATCACACGCCGGACCGGCGAGACCGTCCGCATCGCGGAATCAACGCTGGTCGCGGCCAAGGTCGTGCCCGCCCGCGGCCCGACCGCCACGCCTCACGGGGCTCGCCCCCCGGGGACGGCACCGGCCCGCAGCAGAGGTCCGTCCGCGACCTGGCAGGAGCTCGACCGGGTCGCTGCCCGTGCCTGGCCGCCGGTCGAGAGCGAGCCGCTCGGGGAATGGGAGCTCCGGTGGTCCGGTGGATTCACCCGGCGCGCCAACTCGGTACTGCCGCTCGGCGACCCCGGACTGCCACTGGAACAGGCGCTGCGCCGGGTCACCGACTGGTACGCCGAGCGGGGGCGACCTGCGTACATGCAGGTCAGCACCGGTGCCACCACCGACGCACAGGAGGATCTGGCCGCCCGGCTGGAGACGTACGGCTGGACCCTCGAGGTCTCCGCGCTGATCCGTACGGCTCCGCTCGCGTCTCTGGTCCAGTCCCCTGACGACACCCACGGGGTGACGCTCTCCCGTGGGATCGACGACGCCTGGCTCAGCCGCTACCAGCGCTCCGTCTCCCCGGCCCCCGAGGTCATGCAGGTGCTGCACGGCGGGCCCTCCGTATGGTTCGCGACCTGCCCCGGCGCCGGGGGCGGGCCCCCGGCCGCGATCGGCAGGTGTGTGGTGGACGGGCGCTGGGCCGGGTTCACCGCCGTGGAGGTCGATCCCGCAAGGCGGCGGGAGGGACTGGCCTCCGCCGTGATGGCGGCGCTCGCCGGCCAGGCGCTGGACGAGGGGGCGTCCGCCGCCTATCTCCAGGTCGAGGCGGACAATGAAGGGGCCCGTGCGCTCTACGACGGCATGGGCTTCCGCACGCATCACTCCTACCACCACTGGCGGGCCCCCGAGGACGGCCCCCACTGAGCGGGTACGAGGCTCCTATGCACGACACCACAGCCCGTCGGCAGCGGTTCGCGGAGGCGGCGCGCTCCGAGCGCCCCGACCTCGCCCTCCTGTGTCTGCTCGTCGCCGCGGAGGCGGAGCCTTCGACGGGCGAGGCCCAGATCGACGAGGCACAGATCGAGCTGGACCGGCTGGCCGGCCTGATGCCGTTCCGGCCCGCCGACGGGCCTCGCGGCTGGGCGCAGGCCGTCACCGACCTGCTCGGCGAGCGCTACGGGTTCCACGGCACCCCGGCGGACTACCGGAGGCTGGAGTCGTCGCTGCTGCCCCACGTCCTGCGCCGTCGGCGCGGACTGCCGATCCTGCTCTCCGTGGTATGGATGGAGGTCTCGCGCCGGGCGGGCGCCCCGGTGTACGGGGTGGCTCTGCCGGGACACTTCGTCGTCGGCTTCGGTGACCGGGACGGCCAGGTGCTCGTCGACCCGTTCGCGGGAGGGCGGGTGCTCACGGGGGCGGACGCCGACATGCTGGTCGCCGGTGCGACCGGCTCACCGCTCACCCCGTCGATGCTCTCCCCCGCCGAGCCGTTGGAGGTCGTGCTGCGGATCCTCAACAACATCCGCGCCTGGGCCGCCGCCCGGCCGGAGCACTCGGACGTCCAGCTGTGGGCGGTGGAGCTCTCCCTGCTGCTGCCCAGCCATCCGGCACGGCTGCGCTATGAGCGCGCCCAACTGCTCGTCGAACGCGGGGAGTTCCGCAGCGGCGCGGCGGAGCTCGACGCGTATGCGGAGGTGATCGCCCCGGTGGACCCGGGGGCGGCGGAGTCGGTGCAACGCCAGGCGCTCGCCGCACGGGCCATGCTGAACTGACGCCCCAGGTGCCGCGGCACTTCCCGGCGGCGGCACTCCTTAGCCCGGCGGCCCTTTCCGGCGGCGCCTGACGGCGGTCCCGGGCGGATCCCAGGCCTGGCGGCAGGTGCCGCCCGGGCGGAGGCCCGTACCGGGCCGAGCCGCCGATCACCGGCCGTACGAACCGGCCGAGCCCCCGCCCGGAAGATCCGGCGGGGGCTCGAAGGCGCGTACGCCTCCCGTACGGCCGGTGGCTACGGGTTCGTCTCGATCACTCCGATGCGCTTGGCGGGGTCCTCCTCTTTCAGGGCGGTGCGCAGCGCGCCGACCACGTCCTGCGGGGTGACGGGGGTCTTCTGCCCGTTGCCGCGCTGGACCGTGACGCCTTCGAAGGTGCCCCCGTACAGCTTCTTGAGCGCCTTGAGGTCGTAGGTGTCCACGAGTCGTCCGCCGATCGGCTTCATCTCAAGGAACTTCGGCAGCGAGTTCTCCGGGCTGAAGGCGATCTTGTGCGTGGCGTCGGTCTGGACCGTCACCAGTCCCGACATCGCGGGCTCGGCGAAGTCCTTCATGGCCCGGTCGATCTCGGCCCGGCTGATCGTCGGCTTCTTGGTCCCGACGGGCAGGTCGACGGGCGTACCCTGCCCGGTCTCGGCCCGCCCGCGGTACGCCTCGTCGACGGCCGCGACGGACCGGTCGACGTCGAGCGCCCTGTGGGTCGTGCCCGGTACGGCGACAGCCTTGCCGCGCACGAACTTGATGCCGCCGTCCTTGGAGCCACCGGTCTCGCCCGCGAGTGTCTTCAGCGCGGCCGTGAGCTTCTCCTCGTCGACCACGATCTCCGGCTCCGCCTCACGGGCGCCGCCGAAGAGCGAGCCGATGACGGACACCGGGTTGTAGTCGCGGCCCGCGGCGTTGCGGACCGTCGTCTCGGTGTCGATGGCCAGCCCCGCGGTGGACGGCTTGAGCTGCTGCTCCTTGCCGTCGACGGTGACGGTCAGGGGCGCCTCGCTGCGGGTGCCGAGGGCCTCGTCGAGCTTCGCCTCCGCGGCTACCTTCGTCGAGCCGCCGATGTCCACACCGAGCACGGTGGTGCCGTTCGGGACCTCCGCGTGGTCGAGCAGCAGGCCCGCGCCGTACGCGACGCAGAGCAGGCCGACCACCCCGGCGCCGGCGAGGACCGGCTTGGAGCGGCCCTTCTTCTGGGGCCGGGTGGATGCGCCGGCCGTGTCCGGCGCGGGCTGCGGGCCGCGGTCGGACGTCGGGGCGCCGGGGAAGGCGGAGTGACCGGAGGACGGGACCGCGGGGAAGCCGCTGACCAGGGTGTCCCCGGATACGTGATCGGGTCCGCCCCCGGGCGGCGCCGCGGGGCCGCCGTGCCCCGGGCCCACGGAACCCCCGGGCCCGGGAGGACCGCCGAGTCCCGGAGGACCGCTGGGGCCGGGAGGAGCGCTCCGGTCGAAGGGCGACCCCGGACCGCCGGGTCCGCCGGGCACGGCCGGGCCGGGGCGGGGTGGCGCTCCCCCGACCGCTCCGATGCCGGGGGCATGCGGACGGCGGTCGCCGGGGCCGGGAGGCTGCTGGCTCAGCCGCTGGGAGTCCTCACCCCGGCCGGCGCCGCCGGGGCCCTGCAGAAAGTCGTTCGGCAGGAGCGGCATGTCGCCGCTCGCGGCACTGGTCGGCCCGGCGGGCCCGGAGCCGGGACGGCCGGAACCGACGGGAGGCGTGGATCCGGAGCCGGATCCGGAGCCGAACGCGGGCCCGGATCCGGTGTCCGGGCCAGCGCCATAGGGGGAGCCGGAACCGGAAGCGGCATCCGGACCGGAGCCGAACGGAGAGCCGGAAGCGGCGCCCGAGCCGCCGAACGCGGGCCCGGAACCCGTGTCCGAGCCGGTGCCGAACGCGGGAGTCGAGCCGCTGCCGCCGCCCGCACCCTCCTAGAAGTACGGCACGTCCGAGCGCTGCTGCTCGCGGCCCGCGGGAGGAGGAGCGGGAGCCGACGCGGGAGGCGGTGCCGGCGTCGGGGACGACTTCCGCGGCGCGAACCAGTCACTGGTCTTGGCATCGCTGCCGCCGTCACTGCCCGACGCGGCCTTGGGCTCCTCCCGGGGTGCGGGAACAGAAGCCGACGGCGGGACCGGCGAAGCCGGGGGGGCCGCGGCCGCCGCGGCTTCGGCGTCGCTCTCCTCGACCGGCTTGCGCATGACGACCGGCGGGATGGGCCGGGAGCCGGGGATGTTGATCCGGATCCGGGTGGTCAGCGTGGTCTCGGTTCTGGGCTCCTGCGGCTTCGGGACCGGACCGGTCTCCTCGGCCTCGGGGCCGTCGTACACGGCGTCCTGCGGCGGGTGCAGCGACGGATACTCGTGGGAACCGTACGGTGGGGTCCCCGACGGGTATGCGGCTCCTGCGCGCCCGTTGGGCCCGGAGGACGAACTGTCAGATTCACGGCTCAAGGCGGTTCTCCCGGTTAGCTCCGCCGCCCGTCATACCTCGCGCGGGCGGCTCGGCGGCGCGCACCACCATACTGGGCGGTGCCGACGCCCCACCCTGGCCCACCGCATCGTCCGTCCAGGCCGGAACTCGGCAGGGTGGAGCGTTTTGTCACGTCACTTGCCACGTCGGGCGGGCTGTCCGCCCGAGGGGGGCAGGTGCGGCAGGGTGGCACACATCACAGCGACGAGCATCCCGCCCAGCAGAAAGACGTACGATCCCAGGCCCGCGCCGAAGAGGAAGTCGCCCTCCGGCCGGGCAGGGGTCAGCAGCAGTACGGCGATCAGCCAGCCGCCCGCCGCCGCGCCCGCTCCGACGCGGGTGCCGGTCGTCCTCACTCCCCCATAACAGAGACCGGCGATGGCGAGCAGCGCGAGCAGCAACCCGCCCGGGAACCACGCCGCTTGTACGAGCGCGCCCGCCGCCCCGGTGGCCACACCCACCAGAAAGAAAGCCGCATAGGCGGCAAGTCGCCCCGCGGTCACCGCGCGGCCCTCCCCGAGGCCTCCACCCGGGAGACCCCGGCGAACAGATCGTTCTCCGGAAGATCGCCCTCCGGGCTCCCCCACACCAGCCGGTAGTGCTCCTCCACCAGGAGCGGCTGCCCCAGGTCGTTCGAGAGCGCGAAGAAGGGACCGTCGACGGCGATCTGGGTGGCATGGGCGCGCATGGCAGCCGTCTTCGCCGCCGCGTACGGCCGGCCGTCGATCCAGGCCGTCACCTCCGCGTCCTCGACCACGCCCGGCAGATCCTCCGGCTCGGCGATCCCCGCGAACTCGAGCGACTCGGCACGCAGCTTCGCGAAGCCCGCCTCCACGACGGAACGCGGCAGACAGTTCCAGTAGATCTTGTCGATCACGTGCGGGTCGCCCAGGTCCCGCCGGTACGCGCGCTCGGCGGCGAGTTCGGCGGCCCGCATGGCGACGCGGTGCGCCTGGATGTGGTCGGGGTGACCGTAGCCGCCCTGCTCGTCGTAGGTCACCATGACCTGCGGCCGGATCTCCCGCATCACCTCGACGAGATGGGCCGCCGCCTCGTCGACGTCGGCTCTCCAGAAGCACTCGGGCCGGTCGTTCGAGGCGACGCCCATCATCCCGGAGTCGCGGTAGCGGCCGGGGCCGCCGAGGAGACGGTGGTCCGTGACGCCGAGCTCCTCCATGGCGGCGGCGAGTTCGCCCAGGCGGTAGTCGCCGAGGGCGTCCTCGCGGTCCGCGGCGAGATGGGCGAGGGCGGGCGGGATCACTTCGCCTTCCTCGCCGAGGGTGCACGTCACCAGGGTGACGTGGGCACCCTCCGCCGCGTACTTGGCCATGGTCGCGCCGTTGTTGATCGTCTCGTCGTCCGGATGCGCATGCACCAGTAGCAGGCGACGCCCGGATGAGGGCAGGTCGGTCATGGCTACAGCGTACGAGCCCGGGGCCCTTGGGTTCTCAGAACTTGATCTCGCCGATCATCCCCGCGACGTTCGTCGTCAGCTCACTGATGGTCGGGGCGATGGACGAGCTCGCCAGATAGAACCCCAACAGCATGCAGACCACCGCGTGTCCGGCCTTGAGTCCGGATTTCCGGACCAGCAGGAAGACGATGATCGCCAGCAGCACCACCGCCGAAATCGAGAGTGCCACGACGGTTCACCTCCAAGACGCGGTCGGGCCAACGGACGCACAACATACAGATGCCACGGGCTTCATACCCACCATGCGCAACTGATCATAACTTTCCGTGCGTCGGCACGGATCGGTGCACGGGAGCAGACGAGGGGCGCAGGGGTCGCCCCGCCCGGGCGTGCCCCTCCGCGGCCCGGCGGAGGGTTCCGGCCGCGCCGTCCGCCGAAGGGAACCGGCGCACCGCCGACGGCACCGGAACGACAGGTTCCCCGACCGCCCTCCCGCCAGGCCTCTCCCGGATTAGGGTCGCCGCATGACCGGACAGCTCTCCTTTCCGCGCCAGCACGCCCGCACCCAGCGCTTCACCCTGGGAGCCCCGCGGGCCTTCACCGTGTCGCCGGACGGCTCCCGTGTGGCCTTTCTGCGGTCCCGGACGGGAACCGACCGGGCCCATCTGCTCTGGGTGTACGACCTCGAATCCGGCCAGGAGCGCATCGCCGCCGATCCGGCCGCCCTGCTCGGCGGAGCGTCGGAGGAGTTGTCCGCCGAGGAACGGGCGCGGCGCGAGCGGAGCCGCGAAGGCTCGGCGGGCGTCGTCGGCTACGCGGTGGACGAGGCCGTCGAGTTGGCCGCGTTCGCGCTCTCCGGTCGGCTGTTCACGGCGGAGCTGCGCGTCGGCACGGCCCGTGAACTGTCCGTCCCCGGCCCCGTCGTGGACCCGCGCCCCTCCCCCGACGGACGGCACGTCGCCTATGTCGCACAGGGCGCCCTCCGCGTCGTCGGCGCCGACGGCGAGGGCGACCGGGCCCTGGCCGCACCCGACGGCGACCGTACCGGCTATGGCCTCGCCGAGTTCATCGCCGCCGAGGAGATGGACCGCTCCCGCGGCTTCTGGTGGTCGCCCGACAGCGACCGGCTGCTCGTCGCCCGCGTCGACGAATCCCCCGTACAGCGCTGGTGGATCGCCGACCCCGCCAACCCGGACCGGCAGCCCGCCGAGGTGGCGTACCCGGCCGCCGGGACGCCCAACGCCGATGTACGGCTCGTCCTCCTCGGTCTGGACGGCTCCCGCACCGACGTCGAGTGGGACCGCGAGCGCTATCCGTATCTGGCGCGCGTGCACTGGTCCGCCGCCGGTCCGCCCCTCCTCCTCGTCCAGGCCCGTGACCAGCGCAGCCAGCTGTGCCTCGCCGTGGACACCGGGACGGGCCTCACCAGGATGCTGCACGCCGACGAGGACCCGGTGTGGCTGGATCTGTTCCCCGGCGTCCCCGTCTGGACGCCGGACGGCCGGCTGGTCCGGATCGCCGACGAGGGCGGGGCGCGGGTGCTGATGGTCGGGGACCGGCCCCTGACCGGCCCCCAGCTTCACGTACGAGCCGTCCTCGACGTATCCGACGACGATGTACTGGTCTCGGCCTCGGCGGGTCCCGAGGCGGCCGCGCCCGAAACGGGTGAGATCCATGTCCACCGCGTGAGCGACCTCGGGGTGGAGCGGATCTCCGAACGCCGCGGGGTGCATTCGGCGGTCCGCTCCGGCGCGGTGGCCGTGCTCGCCTCCACCTCGCTGACCGGCCCCGGTGCCACGGTCCGCGTCCTCCGGGACGGCAAGCCCGTCGCGACCATCGCCTCGTTCGCGGAGCAACCCGTACTGACGGCCCGCGCACGGTTGTGCGAAGGGGGCGCACGCCGTATTCCGTGCGCCGTACTGCTGCCGTCCGGCCACCGCGACGGGGACGGCCCCCTGCCCGTTCTGATGGATCCTTACGGAGGCCCGCACGGTCAGCGGGTCGTCGCCGCCCACAACCCGCATCTGACATCCCAGTGGTTCGCCGACCAGGGCTTCGCCGTCGTCGTCGCCGACGGCCGCGGAACCCCCGGGCGCTCGCCCGCCTGGGAGAAGGCCATCGCGAACGACCTCGCGGGCGTGACGCTCGACGACCAGGTGGAGGCGCTGCGGGCACTGGCCGCATCACACCCCCTCGACCTGAGCCGGGTCGGCATCCGCGGCTGGTCCTACGGCGGTTATCTCGCGGCGCTCGCGGTGCTGCGCCGCCCCGACGTCTTCCACGCGGGTGTGGCGGGCGCCCCGGTCACGGACTGGCGGCTGTACGACACGCATTACACGGAGCGGTATCTCGGCCGGCCGGACCGCCGGCCGGAGGTCTACGCGGCGAATTCGCTCGTCACGGACGAGGGGTTGTCGGCCGCGGCGGGTGAGGCCCGGCCGCTGATGGTCATCCACGGCCTCGCGGACGACAACGTCGTCGCGGCACACACCCTGCGGCTGTCCTCGGCGCTGCTCGCGGCCGGCCACCCGCACGAAGTGCTCCCGCTGTCCGGCGTGACCCATATGACTCCGCAGGAGCAGGTGGCCGAAAACCTCCTCCTGCTCCAAGTCGCCTTTCTCAAGCGATCGCTGGGCGTTTCCTGAGGTCGGACGCGGACAGCGTCCATAAAGGGCCGGCACCGATGCCCATACAGCCGTGGCGGTGTTCACGGGGCCTTTCACCGGGGTGCCCCGGTTGAGCAGGACAGAGCCCCGGGCAGGCGACCGGCCGGCGGCGGAACACCGCCTCCGGCCGGTCCACGGCACCCGCACGGCCGTACGTTCACCAGGTTGACTCGTCCGTATATCGGTGTTGCGACGGTTAAGTTACCGCCATGTTAACGAAGTTGATGGATGTTTTTACGGAAAAGTCGGTCACTGACCGTTCCCGTCAAGCACGCGATGACCTCAATCTGCGAAATTTTCGCTCAAGAAGCGTGGAGTCGACCCCTCCCCACCGCTTTGCCCCTTGACGCGCGTTGAATCGCTCGCAAGAGTTCCGCTCATTCAGCAGCGATAGCGCACCCGTTCTTTGTCAAGCACATTTCGCTCCGGGGGCAGGGAAACGCCATGTCTAGTCCAACCGATGCTGCCGTGACGACAACTGATGCAGCGAAGGTTTCCGCGAACCCGGCGAAGGGATCCGACCGGAAGGACCGGTCTCTCGAAGGCCGTTCACCAGGCCAGTTGATGTGGATGCGCTTCAAGCGCGACCGCACCGGCGTGATTTCGGCGTTTGTCGTGCTCTTATTCTTCGTGGTGGCCGCGCTCGCCCCGGTCATCTCGTGGCTGTACGGCAAGGACCCCTACACGCTCTACGGCCAGGAGAGCCTCGACCTGCTGGACGAGTTCGGCTTCCCCACCGGCCCCAACGGAGGTATCTCCGGCGAGCACTGGTTCGGCCTCGAGCCCGACCTCGGCCGCGATGTGTTCATGCAACTGATCTACGGCATGCGCACCTCGCTCTACACCTCCGTGGTGGTGACGATCGCGATGGTCACCACCGGGGTGCTGATCGGCCTGGTCGGCGGCTACTTCGGCGGCAAGGTCGACTACTGGCTCGGTCGGCTGACGGACTTTCTGCTCGCCTTTCCCAGCCAGCTGTTCTTCATCGCCTTCATGCCGGTGGTCGTCGCCGTCTTCGTCGACCCGCAGGAGGAGACCCCCACCTACATCCGGGCCACAGCGATCATTCTGGTGATGTGGTTCCTGGGCTGGATGGGGATGTCCCGCCTGGTCCGCAGCCAGGTGCTCTCCCTGCGCGAGCGGGAGTTCGTCGAGGCCGCGAAGGTGTCCGGGGCCTCCCGCTGGCGGATCATCCGCAAGGAGCTGCTGCCCAACCTGGTCACCCCGATCCTGGTGCAGGGCACGTACATGCTCCCGTCCTCGATCCTCAGCGTGGCCTTCCTCTCCTTCGTCGGTGTCGGATACGTCGAGCCGACCCCGGACTGGGGCCGGATGTTCGCCATCGCGGGCCGGATCTACGAAGAGGACCCGACGTACATGTTCTTCCCGGGCGTGGCCATGGTGATCTTCGTCGTGAGCTTCAACCTTCTCGGCGACTCCGTCCGGGACGCTTTCGACCCCAAAGCAGGACGTTGATCGTCCACTTGAGGGGGCGGCTGCCTCCCCTACTCCGGGACACCGGATGCAGGCAGCGCAGCAGAGGGACAACAACCGACAGACAGGTGGATTCAGCGTCATGGATTCGATTCGTTCGCGCAGAGCGCGCGCCATCGTCGTCGCCCTTGCGGCCGGCTCGCTGGCGCTGACGGCATGCAGCAGCGGCAGCAAGAACAGCGAGGACAAGTCCAGCACCCAGGAGGACGCCGCATCGCAGTCGAAGGCGGTCGAGTACGGCGACGCCAAGGCTTCCACCGGCCCGGCCGAGCAGGTCAAGGGCGCCAGGAACGGCGGGACCGTCCGCGTCTTCCAGGAGGACGACTTCTCGCACCAGGACCCGGGGCAGATCTACGTCAGCGACGCGAACCTGCTGGCCAAGCTGATCCACCGCGGCCTGACGCAGTTCAAGGAGGACGAGAAGGGCAACAAGACGGTCGTCGGTGACCTCGCGACCGACTCCGGCAAGCAGTCCGACGGCGGCAAGACCTGGACGTACACGCTCAAGGACGGCATCAAGGACGAGACCGGGCACCCCATCACCTCGGCCGACGTCCGTCACTCGGTCGAGCGGCTGTACGCGAAGTTCTTATCCGACGGCCCCACCTATCTGCAGCAGTGGCTCTCCGGCGCCGGCACCACGTACCGCGAGGCGCTGCCGGACGGCCCGTACAAGGGCAAGCACCTGCCGGACTCCGTCCTCGAGACGCCGGACGACAAGACCGTCACGTTCCACTTCAAGGAGCCGCAGCCGGACCTGCCGCAGGCCCTGACCATGCCCGGCTACTCCATCGTGCCCGAGAAGACGGACACCAAGGAGAAGTACGACACCAAGCCGGTCTCGCTCGGCCCTTACAAGATCGCCGACTTCAAGGCCGGCAAATCCATGAAGCTCGTCAAGAACACGAACTGGGACGCGAAGACCGACTCCGTCCGCCACCAGTACGTCGGCGGGTTCAACATCACGCTCAACCACAGCCGCGCCGACCAGACCAAGCGGATTCTGGCCGACCGCGGAGAGGCCAAGAACGCCGTCCAGTTCAGCGGCTCCGTCGACTCGACGCAGGTCAAAGCCGTCGTCCAGGACCCGGCGGCCAGCAAGCGGACGATCCGGGGATACCAGCCGTACGTCTGGCAGCTGAACATGAACATGGACCGCATCAAGGACAAGCGGATCCGCGACGCGATCACCTACGCGATGCCGAACGCCCAGGTTCTGCGGCCCGACGGCGGCACCTACGGCGGTGAACCGGCCGGGGGTCTGCTGGCCCCGACCCTCCCGGGCTATGTCAAGGGCTACGACCCGTACGGCAAGCTCAAGAAGCCCAACGGCGACCCGGAGAAGGCCAAGGCGCTGCTGAAGAAGGCCGGCAAGGAGGGCATGAAGCTCGTCTACGCCTACGCCAACGTGCCGCACCGCCAGAAGCAGTCCGTCATCATCGAGAACGCCCTGGAGAAGGCCGGCTTCGACGTCCAGAAGAAGGAGATCGACAACGCCACCTGGTACGAGCAGGTCGGCAAGGTCAAGAACAACCTGGACGTCTACATGACGGGCTGGGGCCAGGACTGGCCGTCGGCCGGCACCGTCGTTCCGCCGTCCTACGACGGCACCCAGATCCAGGACGGCGCTGCGAACTACTCGCACATCAACGACAAGCATGTTAACGCCGAGATCGCCCGGATCGTCAAGATCGCCGACCCGGCGGAGGCCACCAAGGAGTGGACCGAGCTGCACCAGTACATCGTGGAGAAGGTCAACCCGGCCGCCCCGCTGTACTACACCAAGCAGCTGCAGATCTACGGCTCCAACATCGGTGGCGCCCGGTACAGCACGGTGACCAACTACATCGACGTCACCCGCCTGTTCCTCAAGAAGTAACCCCTCGGCAGCAGTCCCCGGGAGTGCCCGCACGGCGGAGCGCGCACTCCCGGGGCCCCGCTCCGCCCACCCCCCGTCACAGCCGCCGTCCTGAGAGCAGCGACCTGCCATGCTTCAATTTCTCCTTCGCCGGACGTTCGGCGCTGGCGCCATTCTCCTTCTGATCAGTGCCTTCACCTTCTTTCTCTTCTTCGCCGTACCGCAGGACCCGGCTCTGCTGGCCTGCGGCAAGAACTGCACCCCCGACGCGCTGAAGGTCATCCACGAGAACCTCGGCCTCGACAAGCCCGTACTGCTGCAGTACTGGGAGTACATGTCGGGGATCGTCGCCGGACGCGACTTCGCCGTCGGCCACTGCCCGGCGCCCTGCTTCGGTGTCTCCTTCAACAACAACGAGCAGGTCTGGGACACCATCATCGACCGCTTCCCCACCACGGTCTCCCTCACCGTGGGCGGGCTGGTGTCCTTCCTGACCGTGGGCATCGGCGCCGGCATGATCGCCGCCTGGAAGAAGGGCACGCTGATCGACAAGACCTTCAGCTCCGTGTCCCTGGTGCTGAACTCGATGCAGATCTACTTCCTCGGCCCGGTCGTGCTCGGCATCTTCGTCTACAGCACCGGCTGGCTCGACGCCCCGGCCTATGTGCCCCTCTCCGAGGACCCCGCGCGCTGGTTCATGGGTCTGCTGATTCCCTGGCTGGTCATGTCGGCGATCTTCACCGCGAACTACACCCGTATGTCCCGCTCGACGATGATCGAGCAGCTGCAGGAGGAACACGTCCGTACGGCCCGGGCGAAGGGCATGTCGAGCCGGTTCGTCTTCTTCCGCTACGCCTGGCGTGGTTCGCTCACCCCGATCGTCACCATCCTGGGCATGGACCTCGGCGCGCTGTTCGGCGGAGCGATCGTCACCGAGTACACCTTCGGCCTCGCCGGCATCGGACGCCTCGCGGTGCAGTCGGTCCAGAACAAGGACCTCCCGCTCACCATGGGCGTGATGCTCTTCAGCGCCGCCTTCATTCTTCTCTTCAACATCATCGTGGACGCGTTGTACGCCTTCATCGACCCGCGCGTGCGTCTGTCCTAGGAGAGCGACCCGTGACCACACTCACCAAGACCGAGGACACTCCGGCCCCGACCGGGTCGGACCCCTTCCTCTCGGTCCGCGATCTGTACGTCCGGTTCTCCACCGAGGACGGCGTCGTCAAGGCCGTCGACGGTCTCTCCTTCGATCTGGAGCGCGGCCGGACTCTGGGCATCGTCGGCGAATCGGGCTCCGGCAAGTCGGTGACCAACCTCTCCGTACTGGGGTTGCACAACCCCGAGTCCACCGAGATCTCCGGCGAGATCCTGCTGGACGGCCAGGAGATCACCGGCGCGCGGGAGCGCACCCTGGAGTCGCTGCGCGGCAACAAGATGGCGATGATCTTCCAGGACCCGCTGACGGCGCTCTCGCCGTACTACACCGTGGGCCGGCAGATCGCCGAGCCGTACCGGAAGCACACCGGTGCGTCCAAGCGGGACGCCCGGCGACGGGCGATCGAGATGCTGGACAAGGTCGGCATCCCGCAGCCCACGCTCCGGGTGGACGACTATCCACACCAGTTCTCCGGCGGTATGCGGCAGCGCGCGATGATCGCGATGGCGCTGATCTGCAACCCCCAGCTGCTGATCGCGGACGAGCCGACGACGGCGCTCGACGTCACCGTCCAGGCACAGATCCTCGATCTGCTCAAGGACCTTCAGCAGGAGTTCGGTTCGGCGATCATTCTGATCACTCACGACCTGGGCGTCGTCGCCCATGTCACGGACGATGTGCTGGTCATGTACGCGGGTCGGGCCGTCGAACGGGGCACCGTCAGGGAGGTGCTCCGCGCGCCCCGGCACCCGTACACCTGGGGTCTGCTGAGCTCCATGCCGCGGCTCGGCGGCGATGTCAACGAGGCGCTGGCGCCCATCCCCGGCACCCCGCCGAGCCTGCTGAATCCGCCGCCGGGCTGCCCGTTCCATCCTCGCTGCGCCTTCGCCGGCGACGTCGGAGCCGGTCTGTCGTGCACCGCGGACCGGCCTTCCCTGCCCGCCGGGCGCGGAGCGGCCTGCCATCTCACGGCGCAGCAGAAGCAGACGTTCTTCATCGAGCAGATCAAGCCCCGGCTGGGCTAGGGAGACCGAAACATGAGTGACCATCTCACCCTGACCGAGCCTCAGGACTCCGCCTCCGCCGCGGGGGAACCCCTGCTCAGCACCGAGGGTCTGACCAAGCACTTCCCCGTGCACGGCGGCTTCCCCTTCAAGCGGAGGGTCGGCGCGGTGCAGGCCGTCGACGGCGTCGATCTGAGCGTCCACGCGGGCGAGAGCTTCGGCCTGGTCGGCGAGTCCGGCTGCGGAAAGTCCACCACCGGCCGGCTGCTCACCCGGCTGCTGGAGCCCACGGGCGGGAAGATTCTCTACCGCGGGCAGGACATCACGCACGCGGGCCGCAAACAGCTGGCCCCCATCCGCTCCGAGATCCAGATGATCTTCCAGGATCCGTACTCGTCACTGAATCCGCGGCAGACGGTGGGCACGATCATCGGCGGTCCGATGGAGATCAACGGCATCAACCCGCCGGGCGGCCGGGAGAAGCGGGTACGCGAGCTGCTGGAGACCGTGGGTCTCAACCCCGAGCACTACAACCGCTTCCCGCACGAGTTCTCCGGCGGCCAGCGCCAGCGCATCGGAGTCGCCCGGGCCCTGGCGCTGGAGCCGAAGCTGATCGTCGCGGACGAGCCGGTCTCGGCCCTGGACGTCTCGATCCAGGCCCAGGTCGTCAATCTGCTCCAGGAGCTCCAGCGGGAGCTGGGGATCGCCTTCCTCTTCATCGCGCACGACCTGGCCATCGTCCGGCACTTCTCGCAGCGGCTGGCAGTCATGTACCTCGGGAAGGTGGTGGAGGTCGGAGACCGGGACTCCCTCTACAACCGCCCCCGTCACCCGTACACCCACGCGCTGCTGTCGGCCGTCCCGGAGGCCGTGCTGACCGATGAGGAGGAGAGCGAGGGCCGCGAGCGGATACGTCTCGCCGGCGACGTGCCGTCCCCCATCGACCCGCCGTCCGGCTGCCGGTTCCGTACGCGCTGCTGGAAGGCGCAGGAGCGGTGCGCGACCCAGGAGCCGCCGCTGGTGCGGATCAGCGGCAACCGCGAAGGGCACCTGACGGCGTGCCACTTCCCCGAGGAGCCGACGACCGCGGCGCGCGAGGAGGACGTCATCCTCGATCCCGCGCTGGCGGCGATCGAGGCGTCCAAGGACCCGACGTGACGCCGGGCCGGTAGCTCCGGTCACGCCGGACCCGCGCCCGCCGCGCCCCGCGGACGGGGGTCCGGCGTACCGGCGACGCTGTCCCCTGTCAGGGCTGGGGCTGGGGCGTCTCCCCGTCGGGCCGCACCCGGTCGCCCTGCCGCACGCTGCTGCCCGGCTCCGCCGGCTCCTCGGGCCGAGGGGGCTCTCCCCGTCCGGTCGGTTCCGTGGGCCGGGCCGCTACGACCTCCGGCCTCTCCTCGGCGAAGTGGCATGCCGAGTCATGTGCCGCCGGGCCCCCGGCGTGGCGGAACGCCTCCGGGACCGCCGGCACGGGCACCTCCAGCGCGCACCGCTCCTGCGCCTTCCAGCAGCGCGTACGGAACCGGCAGCCGGACGGCGGGTCGGCCGGGGACGGCACATCGCCGTACAGCAGAATCCTCCCCCGCCGCTCGCGCGCCTCCGGATCGGGGACCGGCACGGCCGAGAGCAGCGCCTGGGTGTAGGGGTGGGTCGGATGCTCGTAGATCTGCTCCTCGGTGCCGGTCTCGGCGAAGCGGCCGAGATACATCACCGCCACCCGGTCGGAGATGTGCCGGACCACCGACAGGTCGTGCGCGATGAAGACGTACGACAGGTCGAACTCGTCCTGGAGCCTCTCCAGCAGGTTGACCACCTGCGCCTGGACGGACACGTCCAGGGCCGAGACCGGTTCGTCCGCGACGATGATCTCCGGCCGGAGGGCGAGGCCGCGGGCGATCCCGATGCGCTGGCGCTGGCCTCCGGAGAACTGGTGCGGATAGCGGTGGATGTACTCCGGGTTGAGGCCGACGACGTCCAGCAGCTCCTGCACCTTCCGTCGCCGGTCGCCCTTCGGCGCGGCCTCGGGATGGATCTCGTACGGCTCGCCGACGATGTCGCCCACGGTCATCCGGGGGTTGAGCGAGGTGTAGGGGTCCTGGAAGACCATCTGGATGTTCCGGCGTACGGCCTTCAGCGCCCGGCCGGACAGCCTGCTGACGTCCTCGCCCCGGAAGCGGATCCGTCCGGATGTCGGCCGCTCCAGATGGACCAGCAGCTTCGCCAGGGTCGACTTGCCGCAGCCGGACTCCCCCACGATGCCGAGGGTCTCACCACGCATCAGGTCGAAGGAGACCGTGTCGACCGCCCTCACCGCGCCGATGTGCTTTCTGAACACGACGCCCCGGGTGAGGGGGTAGAGCTTGGCCAGCTCGCGCACTTCGAGGATCGGCTCAGGCATTCAGCTCGTCCTTCCAGAAGTGGCAGGCACTGGCGCGGCCGGGGATCTCCGCGCGGATCTCCGCCCCCCGCCCGCCCCCCGGAGGGCCGGCCCCGTCCGCCGGCACGGGGAACCCCGGCTCGGTGACCGGATGGAGCGGCGGCCGGTCGGTCCGGCAGACGTCCTGGGCCCGGGGGCAGCGGGGATGGAAGGGGCAACCGGGCGGGACGGCCATGAGGTTGGGCGGCAGGCCCCGGATGGCGGAGAGCTCCCGCCCCTTCCGGTCCAGGCGCGGGATCGAGTCGAGCAGGCCCCGGGTGTACGGGTGCGCGGGGCGCTTGTACAGCTCGTGCACCGGTGCGGTCTCCACGACCCGCCCCGCGTACATCACCGCGATCCTGTCGGCGACGTCGGCGACCACACCGAGGTCGTGGGTGATCAGGATCAGACCCATCCCGTACTCGCGCTGCAGCTCGGCAAGGAGATCCATCACCTGGGCCTGGACCGTCACATCAAGAGCGGTGGTCGGCTCGTCCGCGATGATCAGTTCCGGTTCCAGGGCCAGCGCCATAGCGATCATGATGCGCTGCCGCATACCGCCGGAGAACTGATGCGGATAGTCACCGACGCGGCTGCGCGCGGCCGGGATCCGCACCCGTTCCATCAGCTCCACGGCTTTCAGCTTCGCGTCCCGGCGGGACATCCTCCGATGGACCCGGAACATCTCGCCGAGCTGTGCGCCCACCGGAACGACCGGGTTCAGCGAGGACAGCGCGTCCTGGAAGATCATCGCCATCCTGGCTCCGCGGATCCTCCGGCGGTCCTCCCGGCCCATGGTGAGCAGGTCCTCGCCCCGGAAGAGGACCTCGCCGCCGGTGATGAAGCCGGGCGGGGTGTCGAGGATGCCCATGACGGCCTGCGCGGTGACGGACTTGCCGGAGCCCGACTCGCCGAGCACGGCCAGCGTCTC
The DNA here is from genome assembly GCF_052245415.1 of Streptomyces sp. 8N706. Classification (NCBI taxonomy): domain Bacteria; kingdom Bacillati; phylum Actinomycetota; class Actinomycetes; order Kitasatosporales; family Streptomycetaceae; genus Streptomyces; species Streptomyces sp. 8N706. The sequence continues at coordinate 55,581 of NZ_JBQQBW010000027.1, forward strand.
CCCCGCGTCGACGCCGTAGGACACCCCGTTGACGGCTTGGGCGACACCGTCCCTCGTACGGAACTCGACCCGCAGGTCGCGCACGTCCAGCAGGGTGGTCATGGCGGGCTCCTCAGCGCAGCTTGGGGTCGAGGGCGTCGCGCACCGCGTCGCCGAGCATGATGAACGCCAGCACTGTGATGCTCAGCGCGCCGGCCGGCCAGAGCAGCATGTGGGGGGCGTTGCGGATCTGCGGGGCGGCGTTGGAGATGTCGATGCCCCAGGAGACGGTGGGCGGGCGCAGTCCCACGCCGAGGAAGGACAGCGTGGCCTCCAGCGAGATGTACGTACCGAGGGCGATCGTGGCGACCACGATGACCGGGGCCACCGCGTTCGGAGCGACATGCCGCAGCAGAATCCGGCTGTCGCTCGCACCGAGCGCGCGGGCCGCCTGGACGTAGTCGTGCTGCTTGACCGTGATCACCGCGCCGCGGGCGATACGGGACACCTGCGGCCAGCCGAGCAGAACGATGAACCCGACGACGGGCCACACGGTGGTGCTGGTGACGACGGAGAGGAAGACCAGGCCGCCGAGGACGACCGGGATGCCGAAGAAGATGTCGGCGGTCCGGGAGAGCAGGGCGTCGCCCCACCGGCCGAAGTACCCGCCCAGGCCGCCGAGGAGGCTGCCGAGGAGAGCCGCGCCGAGGGTGGCGCAGACGCCGACGGTGACGGAGGCGCGGGCCCCGTAAACGGTACGGGTGTAGACGTCGCAGCCCTGGGTGTCGTACCCGAAGGGATGCCCCGGCCCCGAGCCCTGCTGGGACTTGGCGAGATCGCACGCGAGCGGGTTTCCACTGGCGATCAGCTGCGGCCAGACCGAGATCAGGACGAGGAAGACGATCAGCAGCCCGGAGATGATGAAGACGGGGTTGCGGCGCAGCTCCCGCCAGGCGTCCGACCAGAGGCTGCGGGGTCTGCCGGGCGGTCCGTCGGCCGGCCCGCCGCTCATCCCGCCGGGAGGCTCGTCGGAGCCGGGCGGGCGCTCCAGTGTCCCGCCTTCGCTCACGGCGAGGTCCATCGCGCCTCCCGCCCCGGTCGGGGCGACGGCCTCCGTCGGGTCGTACGGCTGCTCAGGCATAGCGGATCCTCGGGTCGAGCACGGCGTAGAAGAGGTCGACGACCAGGTTCGCCAGCAGGAAGACGAGGACCAGGATGGTCACGAAGCCGACGACCGTGGGGGCGTTGTTGCGGAGGATGCCCTGGTAGAGCTGGAAGCCGACGCCATGGATGTTGAAGATCCGCTCGGTGACGATCGCCCCGCCCATCAGGGCGCCGATGTCCGTTCCGATGAAGGTGACGACCGGGATCAGCGAGTTGCGCAGCAGATGCCGGGTGATCACACGCCGCCGTGGGAGTCCTTTGGCGATGGCGGTACGGACGTAGTCGGCGCGGACGTTCTCCGCGATCGAGGTCCGGCTCAGCCGGGTCACATACGCCAGGGACACCAGCGCCAGGACGACGCCGGGCAGGATGAGTTCGTCGAAGGGTGCCTCCGGTGACACCGAGGGGCTGACGACGTCCCAGGTGATGCCGAAGAGGAACTGCAGCAGATAGCCGGTGACGAAGGTGGGGACCGAGATGACGATCAGGGTGAGGAACAGCACCGTGGTGTCGACGCTCCGCCCGCGGCGCAGCCCGCTGAGCACTCCGAGGGTGATGCCCACGAGCATCTCGATGACGATGGCGACGAGGGTCAGCCGCAGGGTCACGGGCAGGGCGCTGGACATGAGCTCGGTGACGGGTTGGCCGTTGAACGCGGTGCCGAAGTTTCCCTGGAAGATCTGGCCCATGTAGTGGAGGTATTGCTTCCAGAGCGGCTGGTCGAGATAGAGGTCCTTGCGGATCTGCGCGGCGGTGGCGGGGTCGGGGGCCTTGTCGCCGAAGAGGGCCGCGACCGGGTCTCCGAGCGCGTACACCATGAAGAAGATCAGGAAGGTGCTGCCGATGAACACCGGGATCATCTGGAGCAGCCGTCGGATCACATAGCGTCCCATGGGGGCTCCGGGGGTGGTGGGCCAGCAGAGGTGAGCCGCGGGCGGACCCGGTGCCGGGCCGGACGCCGGGCCTCGGGGCGCAGGGGTGGGTCAGGTGACCTGGATCTCGTTGTAGACGGGGACGCTGAAGGGGTTGAGCCGCACGTTCGAGAGCCGCTCCGAGTAGCCGCCGGTGCCGTTCTGGTACCAGAGCGGGATGGACGGCATGTCCCTGGCGAGGATCTTCTCGGCGCTCTGGAACGTCGCCACGGCCCTGGCCGTGTCGGGTTCGGCGTTGGCCTCGTCGACGAGCCGGTCGGTGTCCTGGTTGCTGTACTTGCCGTCGTTGGACGAGGCGTCCGTGTAGTAGAGCGGCTGCAGGAAGTTCTGAATGAGCGGGTAGTCCATCTGCCAGCCGGCGCGGAACGGCCCGGTCATCCGGCCGCTGGTGATCTGGTTGCGGAAGTCGGCGAAGGTGCCGACCGGCCTGACGGTGCACGCCTGGTCGTTGCCGAGGACGTTGTTGACGCTGTTGCAGACCGCTTCCGCCCAGACCCGGTGGGATCCGGTGTCGACGTTGGTGGTGAGGGTCATCCTGCCGCCGGGGAGGCCGCCGCCCTCCTCGATCAGCTTCTTCGCGGCCGCGGGGTCGTACGTACAGGCGTCCCCGCAGAGCCCCGCCTTGTAGCCGCCCTGTTCACCGAGGACCGGCGAGGTCCAGTCGGTCGCGGGGGTACGCGTCTTCTGGTAGATCTGCTCGGTGATCTGCGGGCGGTTGATCGCCCGGGAGATGCCGAGCCGCAGCTTCTCCTTTCCCGGGCCCCAGTTCTTGTCGTAGAAGGGGAAGGCCAGGGTCTGGAGGATGCCTGCGGGCTGGTTGATGTAGCGGCTGCCGAGATCGCGCGGCGCGTTCTTGAGCTGGGAGGACGGGATGTCGTCGGCCAGGTCGAGATTGCCGGACAGCAGATCGGTGTAGGCGGTGTTGTTGTCGGTGTAGACCTTGAGGTCCACGCCGCCGTTCTGCGCCCTGTCGTTCCCCGGGTACTCGTTCCAGGCGCGCAGTTTCATCTGCGAGCCCTTGGCGTAGGAGTCGATCGTGTACGGGCCGTTGCCCACCGGCTGGCTCAGCCAGGCGGCGTGGTCGGTGAAGAAGGTCCGCGGGAGCGGGGAGAACGCGGCGTAGCCGAGGGTGTCGGGCCAGGTGGAGAACTTCTGGGAGAGCTTGACGGTGAAGGTCCTGTCGTCCTTCACCGTCAGGCCCGAGAGCGTCTTGGCGGTGGGGGCGCCGGATTCCGGGTGGACCCGGTCGTAACCCTCGATCATCCCGAAGAAGGGCGCGTTCTTCTGCTTGTTGGTGATCAGCGCGGCATAGTTCCAGGCGTCCACGAAGGACCGCGAGGTGACCTTCTCCCCGTTGCTGAAGGTCCAGCCGTCCTTGATCGTGACGGTGAAGTTCTGCGAGTCGGAGGTCTCGATCCTCTGGGCGACCATGTCCTGCGCGGCGCCGGTCCTCGGGTCGTACTTCTTGAGCCCCCGGAAGACCATGTCCAGGACCTTGCCGCCCTGGACCTCGTTGGTGTTGGCCGGCTCGAGAGGGTTCTGCGGATCGGCCCACGAGGAACTGACGATTCCCCCGCCGCCGCTGCCGCCGCTGTCCCCACCACCGCTGCCGCAGGCCGTCGCGGCGAGAGCGACGGTCACAGCGCATGCGGCCCACTTGGCGTGCGTGGCTCCGCGCATGGTGTGCCTCCTTGGAGTGCCAGGTCCACTAGCCCCAAATAACACCCCAATATGCAGCAAAGATCACTTATGTTACGGGGGTACGCGCGGGCGGCGCGGCAGAACCGCCCGAATGCACGGCAGCTCTTGGCGCGCCGGGAGGTGAGGATCTGCGCGCCCCTCTCCCGCCCGGCAGGGGCGCCGGAGACGGCACCCTGACGGCGCGTCCGCACGGGGAACGATCCGCCCCCGGTGCGTGGCAGGACCGTAAGAGATATGACGCTCCGTCATCAGCAGCTCCCGCAGAGAGCGGCGAAGGGCCCGGCGCCCATCCGTCGGGATGGGGGCCGGGCCCTGGGCGGTCCTTCAGGCGCGCCGGCGCCCGAAGGGACGTCAGCGCTTCGCGCGGGAGGCGGCGCGGCCGCGCTCCTTCTGGTCCAGGACGACCTTGCGGATACGGACGGTCTCCGGGGTCACCTCGATGCACTCGTCGTCGCGGCAGAACTCCAGCGACTGCTCCAGCGAGAGCAGCCGCGGCGGAACCAGCGACTCGGTCACATCCGCGGTGGAGGACCGCATGTTGGTGAGCTTCTTCTCCTTGGTGATGTTGACGTCCATGTCGTCGGAGCGGGAGTTCTCACCGACGATCATGCCCTCGTACACCTCGGTGCCCGGGGAGACGAACAGCACGCCGCGCTCCTGGAGGTTGGTCATCGCGAAGGCGGTGACCGCACCGGCCCGGTCGGCGACCAGGGAGCCGTTGTTACGGGTGCGCAGCTCGCCGAACCACGCCTCGTGGCCCTCGAAGATGGAGTGCGCGATACCGGTGCCGCGGGTCTGGGTGAGGAACTCGGTACGGAAGCCGATGAGGCCGCGGGAGGGGACGATCCACTCCATCCGGATCCAGCCGGACCCGTGGTTGGTCATCGTCTCCATACGGCCCTTCCGCGTCGCCATCAGCTGAGTGATGGCGCCGAGGTGCTCCTCCGGGGAGTCGATGGTCATCCGCTCGATGGGCTCGTGCAGCTTGCCGTCGATCTCCTTGGTGACCACCTCGGGCTTGCCGACGGTCAGCTCGAAGCCCTCCCGGCGCATGGTCTCGACCAGGATGGCGAGGGCGAGCTCACCGCGGCCCTGGACCTCCCAGGCGTCGGGGCGCTCGGTGGGCAGGACGCGCAGCGAGACGTTACCGATCAGCTCACGGTCCAGACGGTCCTTCACCAGCCGGGCGGTGACCTTGTGGCCCTTGCCGCCCTTGCCGACCAGCGGTGAGTTGTTCGTACCGATGGTCATGGAGATCGCGGGCTCATCGACGGTGATGAGCGGAAGGGCGACCGGGTTCTCCGGGTCGGCGAGCGTCTCGCCGATCATGATCTCGGGGATCCCCGCGACAGCGCAGATGTCACCCGGGCCGGCCTTCTCGGCGGGCTTACGGGTGAGCGCCTCGGTCATCATCAGCTCGGTGATGCGGACGTTGGAGATCGAACCGTCGCGCTTGATCCAGGCGACGGTCTGCCCCTTCTTCAGCTCGCCCTGCTCGACGCGGAGCAGCGCGATACGGCCGAGGAAGTTGTCCGCGTCCAGGTTGGTGACATGGGCCTGGAGCGGGGCGGCCTCGTCGTACTGCGGCGCGGGGACGGTGTCGAGCAGGGTCGAGAAGAAGGGCTCGAGGCTGTCGCTGTCGGCCGGGACGGTGCCGTCCTCCGGCTTGGTCAGCGAGGCGATGCCGTCACGGGCGCAGGCGTAGACGATCGGGAACTCGATCTGCTCCTCGGTCGCGTCCAGGTCCAGGAAGAGGTCGTACGTCTCGTCGACGACCTCGGCGATCCGGGAGTCGGGGCGGTCCGTCTTGTTGATGCACAGGATGACCGGCATCTTGGCCTGCAGGGCCTTGCGGAGCACGAATCGGGTCTGCGGCAGCGGGCCCTCGGAGGCGTCCACCAGCAGGACGACCGCGTCGACCATCGACAGACCGCGCTCGACCTCACCGCCGAAGTCGGCGTGGCCGGGGGTGTCGATGATGTTGATGGTGACCGGGTCCCCGCCGTCCTTGGGGTGGTACTTCACCGCGGTGTTCTTCGCGAGAATGGTGATGCCCTTCTCGCGCTCGAGGTCGTTCGAGTCCATCATGCGCTCGTCGAGGTGCTCGGCGGCGTGGGCGGCGAAGGCACCGGCCTGCTTCAGCATGGCGTCGACGAGGGTCGTCTTGCCGTGGTCGACGTGGGCGACGATGGCGACGTTACGAATGTCGTGGCGCGTGGGCATGAGTGGCTTGCGCTTCTCTCGGATCGTGGGATGCGGCGTCTCGTTCCTCGTACGCCCCGCCGGGCGGCACGCCTCGGCTGTCCCCCATGGTACGTGGACCGCGAAAGCCCCGTCTCCCCGGAGATGCTCAGGCCCTGTCCGGGCGGGATCGGGCCGGGCCCTGGGCCGGCCCGGGCCGGAGGCGGGGGGAGTGCTCGGGCAGCTCCGGCACATGCCGGGCGGCACTCCCTCGTCACCTTTTTCGTGGCCCCGGGCCGGGCCCCGGCCACCGGGCCCGCATGACGTTTCCCCCTGTCGACCATGGCCCCGGGGAGAGGTCGGGCCGGGAGGTACCGGGGGACCGCTGCGAGGGGCCCGGCCGGAGGCGGGGATGCCGTAGCCGTGGGCCCCGCTCCGTCGCAGTCAGGGAGTCGCGGGCAGGCGAAACCGTCCGGACAACGCATGACGCCGTTACGGCCGGGAGCCGGGCCGGTTCCTCCTGCGGCACCGCACCGCCTCCGGACGGGAACGGGCCGGGTCCTCCGGCACCGGGCCGCCGGTCAGGAGCGGGGCGGGTCATCCTTGGCGCAGCCGAGCCGGGCCGCCTCGCGCACCCCCGCGGGCCGCTTCCTCTCCGGCTTCCTGTCGCACGCCACGATGTCCAGGTCGGCGCCCGCCTTCCAGGTCAGGACGTGCCCCGAGGTGATCTCGTCGCCTCTGCCGCCGCCCCGGCAGGCATAGCTGAAGTCGGCCTCGATCAGCTTGATGGAGCGGGAGGTGAGATAGCGGCCGGCCTTCTCCGCGGGCCAGCTTCCGGTCGCGCTGCGGTCGTCCCGGGACGTGGCCGGGGAGCCGTTCGACCCATCGGCCGCCAGGCCGTCGCCCGCCTTCAGATGCCGGGCGAGGGCGTGGATCACCGCCTGGGAGGGAAGGACGGGGCCCCGGGTCGTCACCGAGGGCGTATAGCGCGCCAGTTCCTTGTTCCTCTCGGTGCTGACCTGCTGGCCCTTGCGGTAGCTCTTCGCCGGGGAGAGGTCGGTCAGCGTGGAGCGCTGGGAGATGTTGAACCACCGGTACGTGCCGTCCTCGCACGCCCGCGGCGACGGCTGCGGTGACGGCCGGGCAGGGGCGGGGGCCGGGCTCTTCGGGGGCAGCGCGGCCGCCGGCTTGTCATCGCTCCGCGACGAGCAGCCCACCCCCGCCGTCAACGCCACCACCGCCGCCGTTCCCACGATCCACGCGCGCCGCATGCCGTGCCTTCCCCCGCTGTCCGATGTGATCGAGAACATGACCTCCGGGGACACTTCCCCGATACCTTTCGTGAGAGATCCAGAGGATCCGGGCCGCTCGCCGCGGTGGGACCCCGATCCGGGCCTACTTGCGGAAGCCGATGTCCTGGTAGCGCGGCGTAGCGAAACCGAAGGCGCCCACATTCGCCAGGTTCGAGCGCGCCGCGATCAGCTGCGGGCGCTGGTAGAGCGGGATCGAACCGGCCACCGCCCAGATCCGGGCGTCGGCCCGGCGTACGAGATTGCGGGAGGCCGCGGCGTCCAGCTCGGAGACAGCCTGGTCGAAGAGCTGGTCGATGTGGTCGGTGCCGACCCGGGTGTAGTTCTGCTCGACGATCAGGGAGCCGTCGGCCGCGGGCTGCGGCTTGGCGAAGATCGGGCGGGCGTCCGTGGCCGGGTAGGCGCTGGCGGGCCAGGACCACAGCGCCAGGTCGTAGTCGCCCGCCGCGATGTGGTCCTTGAAGTAGCTGTCGTCGGTGACCTTGGTGATCTCCGTACGGATGCCGATCTCCATCAGCATCCTGGAGATGCTCTCGCCGACGGTACGCAGCGGCTCCGCGCCGGAGCCGGTCGGCAGAACGAAGCGGAGAACCAGGGGCTTGCCGTCCTTGCGGACGACATGGACGTCGGCCGACTTGGCCTTGCTGCCGCCCGTCCCGGCCTTCTTCTCCTGCGTCCGTTCCTCCTTCTTCTCCTGCGTCCGTTCCTCCTTCTTCTCCTGCTCCTTCTTCTCCTGGTCCTTCCCGTCCTCGCCGTTCCGGTGGTCCACCGAGCCGCCGGCCTTCGGGAGGACCGACCCGTCCCGGCGCCAGCCCGCGGAGGTGAGCAACGCCTGCGCGGCCTCGGTGTCCTGGCTGCCGAGCGCGGCGCTGTTGTCCTGGTAGCCCTGCTGTCCGGCCATCAGCAGATGGCTGCCGAGCGGCTTCGCGGGCAGACCGAGCGGCTTCAGGACCGTGTCGGCGATGGCCTGCCGATTGATCGCGCGGGCAACGGCCCGGCGCACCCGGTCGTCGGCGAGCGGCCCCGATGCGCCGTTCAGCGCGAGCTGGGTGTAGGCGGGCTCCAGGGCTCTGCGCACCGTGTAGCCGCGGAGCGTGTCCTGCCGGGCCGCCTCGGCGCGGCGTGCCCGCTCGGCCGCGCGCTCGTCCTTCGTACCGTGTGCCCTGGCCCAGGCTCTGAGCGCCTCCGCCGGGCCGGCGTGTGCGGAGCGCAGAGCTCCGGCGAGCGACTCGCCGCCGAGGGCCGCCTGCTGGGTCTGCTTGGCCTTCTCGCCCTGGACCGCGCCGTTGCCCTGTGCCGCCTGGATCTTCTCGACGGTCGGCCGGTCGATCTCGGCGATGTCCAGCTCCCCGGCGCTCAGCGCGGCGCTCCGCCGGTCGCGCGGGACGGCCTGGAACACCAGCGTGTCGAGCTTGGCCCGGGCACCCCACCACCGGGGGTTCCGTACGAGCGTCACCTTGCCCTTGCTCTTGTCCTTCTCCTTGGCACTGTCGACGCTCTTCAGGGCGAAGGGCCCGGCCGTGGCGGTCAGGGCCTTGCGGGCGCCGTCGTTGAAGCCACCCGCAGTGCCCATGACGCCCTTGGGATAGAGCGGAGTGAACAGCGAACGCCAGTCGGTGTAGGGCTTGGCGAAGGTGACCCGGACCTCCTGCGGGCTCCTACCCTGTTCGATCTTCTCGATCCGCTCGTACCCGGCGTTGCGCGCGGTCCAGTACGCACGGTCCTTGCCGCTGAGCGCCTTCCACTGGGCCGTGAAGTCCTCGGCCCCGAGCGCCCGCCCGTCGCTCCAGGTGGCGGCGCGCTTCAGCTTGTAGACCACGACCTGCTTGGGTTCGCGCTCCAGGACGTCCGCGGATTCGAGGTAGTCGCGGTTGCGCCGCGGACGGCCGCGCTCGTCGAGGGTGAACAACGCGGGCAGGACGGCACCGGCGATGCGGTCGCTGGTCGTGTCGGCGTCGGCCTGGAACGTATTGAGGGTCGCCGGCACGGAGTCGATCGCCCAGCGCACCGTACCGCTGCCCCGGACGTGCCCGCGGGCGGCGGCGGCGATGTCCTGGGGAACGACCGGGGCCTCGGTACGGGTCTCGGAGGTACTGCATCCGGCCAAAACAGGCAGGGGAAGAAGCGCGCCCGCCGCGAGAAGCGCGGTGCAGCGGCGCTTACGGAAGGCCGCCGCGCCTCTGACGCCGTCGATGGACATGGCTGAACCTCCGGGCTGCACACGTTTGGCCGCTTATGCGTTTCATCGCACCTATTGCGGGACCACTGAAGTCGAGCGAGCCCGTCCCGGAGCGCAGACACGGCGTGCGAGCAGGGTTTCCCACCCGGAGGGAGCAAGGCCGCCCAGGGCGCCCGGAGGCCGCGTGCGACAACGGCCGAACGCATACGCCGACACGAAAGCGGTAATCGTGGTAGATCCCTAGCCAAGCTAAGATGTGACGCGCGACACTCTCATGCGCATCAGCGTTGTCAGCGTCCCTCCTCGCCCTCCTCCGGCAGGAGGGGCCTCTGCGGAAGTGAGGGCAAGCCATGTCGCTTCAGGACGATCTGACAGCCGCACAGCGCTCGGTCGAGGAGCTGACCCGCACCGTCGGCCGACTGGAGCAGCAGGTCGGGGCCGGCCTCGAGATCCGCCGCGTGCGCACCGACGCGGACCATCTGCGGGAGAGCCTCGCCCTGCTGCGCGAAACCGCCGCCGAGCCGTCCCAGACAGCGGCCCGGCGCCCCGATCTGGTCACCATCCCCGACGCCCCGTACAACAGCGCCCTGTGGGCGGACGCCGAGGACGAAGGTCTCGGCGCGCGCGACCGGCGCGCGCCCTAGCGGGCGGCACGGACCGTCACGGCCTGCGCCGCCCAGTGACGGACAACACCGCACCGCGTCCACAGCCGATCCCACTCCAGCACGGAGTCCCTCTTGGCCACTGGCACCGAACCCCGACCGGGCACCGACGATTCCAGGGACGCTCGGGGAGGAGTGCGCTCCCCCGCGCGCGCCACCATCTCCGCCGGGCATCTGCGGACCGACCGCTGGTGGCTCGCGCCGGCCGTCACCGCCGCCGGTCTGTTCGCCTTCGTCGTCTACTCGACCTGGCGGGCCTTCGCGAACACCGACTACTACGCGGCCCCGTATGTCTCGCCCTTCTACTCCCCCTGTCTCGCCGAGAACTGCGAGACCATGAAGGGCGGCCCGAACTGGGAGATCTTCGGCAGCTGGTGGGGCCTCTCACCCGCCCTGCTGATCCTGATCTTCCCCCTGGGCTTCCGGCTGACCTGCTACTACTACCGCAAGGCCTACTACCGGGGCTTCTGGGCCTCGCCCCCGGCCTGCGCAGTGGCGGAGCCGCACCGGACGTACACCGGCGAGACCCGCTTGCCGCTGGTCCTGCAGAACATCCACCGGTACTTCTTCTACGCCGCGCTGCCGGTGGCCGGCATCCTCACCTACGACACCGTGCTCACGTTCCGGAACGCCGAGTACGAGTGGGGCCACATGGGGCTGGGCACCCTGGTCTTCCTCGTCAACATCGTGCTGATCTGGGCTTACACCCTGTCGTGTCACTCCTGCCGGCATATCGTCGGCGGCCGCCTCAAACACTTCTCGAAGCACCCGGTGCGCTACCGGCTGTGGGGCTGGGTCGGGAAGCTCAACGAGCGGCACGCGCTCCTCGCCTGGGCCTCGCTGATCAGCGTCGCGCTCGCCGACTTCTATGTCTATCTGCTCGCGACCGGCGCGTTCGACGACCCGCGGCTCTTCTGAGAGGGAGATGGAAAACGATGACCCAAGTCGACCGTCAGGCGTGGGACGTGGTCGTGGTCGGTGCGGGGGGCGCGGGCCTTCGCGCCGCCATCGAAGCCCGCGAGCAGGGCATGCGGACCGCCGTCATCTGCAAGTCCCTCTTCGGCAAGGCCCATACGGTCATGGCCGAGGGCGGCATCGCGGCGAGCATGGGCAATGTCAACGAGGGGGACAACTGGCAGGTCCACTTCCGCGACACCATGCGCGGCGGCAAGTTCCTCAACCAGTGGCGGATGGCCGAGCTGCACGCACGTGAAGCTCCGGACCGGGTCTGGGAGTTGGAGACCTGGGGTGCGCTCTTCGACCGTACGGCCGACGGAAGGATCTCCCAACGGAACTTCGGCGGCCATGAGTACCCCAGGCTCGCGCATGTCGGCGACCGTACGGGCCTGGAGCTGATCCGCACCCTCCAGCAGAAGATCGTCTCGCTGCAGCAGGAGGACGAGCGCACATTCGGTGATCATGAGGCCCGGCTGAAGGTCTTCCAGGAGTGCACGATCACCCGGGTTCTCAAGGCGCCCGGCAGCGGGCCCGGCTCCGGGCGGGTCGCCGGGGTCTTCGGCTATGTGCGCGAGTCCGGGCGGTTCTTCGTCATCGAGGCACCGGCGGTCGTGCTGGCCACCGGTGGCATCGGCAAGTCCTTCAAGGTGACCTCGAACTCCTGGGAGTACACCGGCGACGGGCACGCCCTCGCGCTGCTCGCCGGGGCGCAGCTGATCAATATGGAGTTCGTGCAGTTCCACCCCACCGGGATGGTCTGGCCCCCGTCGGTGAAGGGCATCCTCGTCACCGAGTCCGTACGCGGCGACGGCGGGGTGCTGCGCAACAGCGACGGCAAGCGGTTCATGTTCGACTACATCCCGGACGTGTTCAAGGAGAAGTACGCCCAGACCGAGGACGAGGGCGACCGCTGGTACGAGGACCCGGACAACAACCGCCGCCCGCCCGAGCTCCTGCCCCGCGACGAGGTCGCCCGCGCCATCAACGCCGAGGTGAAGGCGGGCCGGGGCTCACCGCACGGCGGGGTCTTCCTCGATGTGTCGACGCGGATGCCCGCCGAGGTCATCAAGCGGCGGCTGCCCTCCATGCATCACCAGTTCAAGGAGCTGGCGGATGTCGACATCACCGCCGAGCCGATGGAGGTCGGCCCGACCTGTCACTACGTGATGGGCGGCGTCGATGTGGACCCGGACTCGACGGCGGCCACCGGCGTCCCGGGCCTCTTCGCGGCGGGCGAGGTCGCGGGCGGGATGCACGGCTCCAACCGGCTCGGCGGCAACTCGCTCTCCGACCTGCTGGTCTTCGGACGGCGGGCCGGGCTGCACGCGGCGCAGTACGCGGCAGGGCTGTCGGGCGACTCCCGGCCCGTGCCGGAGGGCCGGGACATCGAGATGGCGGAGGCGGAGGCGCTGCGCCCGTTCAGCGCCGAGGGCCCGGATCCGGAGCGCCCCGACGGCCGCCCGGCCGAGAACCCGTACACGCTCCACCAGGAGCTCCAGCAGACGATGAACGATCTCGTCGGCATCATCCGGCGGGAAGGCGAGATGACGGAGGCGCTGCACCGGCTGGCCGCTCTGCGGCTGCGGGCGCGGCGTGCCGGGGTCGAGGGCCACCGCCAGTTCAACCCCGGCTGGCACCTCGCCATCGATCTGCGGAACATGCTGCTGGTGAGCGAGTGCGTGGCGCGGGCCGCACTGGAGCGTACGGAGAGCCGGGGCGGCCATACCCGTGACGACCATCCGCAGATGGACCGGGACTGGCGAAGGATCAATCTGGTGTGCCGGCTCTCCGACCCCACGGGCGGCCTGGCCGCGACCGACACCGAGCGGGGGCAGGTCCGGCTGGAGCGGCGTGAGACGACACCCATCCGTGCGGATCTCCTCGGCTTGTTCGAGAAGGACGAGCTGGTGAAGTACCTGACCGACGAGGAGCTGACCCAGTGAGTGCGTACGAGGCCCACTTCAAGGTGTGGCGTGGCGACGCGGACGGCGGCGGCCTGGAGGACTTCCAGGTCGAGGTCAACGACGGCGAGGTCGTCCTCGACATCATCCACCGGCTCCAGGCCACTCAGGCGCCGGACCTGGCCGTGCGATGGAACTGCAAGGCGGGCAAGTGCGGTTCGTGCAGCGCGGAGGTCAACGGCCGGCCCCGGCTGCTGTGCATGACCCGGATGTCGGTCTTCGAGCGTACGGAGACCATCACGGTCACCCCGATGCGGGCCTTCCCGGTCGTACGGGACCTGGTGACGGATGTGTCCTTCAACTACACCAAGGCCCGGGAGGTGCCGTCCTTCGTCCCGCCGGCCGGGCTCGGCCCCGGCGAGTACCGGATGATGCAGGAGGACGTGGGGCGCTCGCAGGAGTTCCGCAAGTGCATCGAGTGCTTCCTGTGCCAGGACACCTGCCATGTGATGCGCGACCACGAGGAGAACAAGGACGCCTTCGCGGGTCCGCGCTTTCTGATGCGGATCGCGGAGCTGGACATGCATCCGCTGGACGAGGCCGCGGAGAGCGGTATCGACCGCAAGCGGACGGCGCAGGAGGACCACGGCCTGGGCTACTGCAACATCACCAAGTGCTGCACCGAGGTCTGCCCCGAGCACATCAAGATCACCGACAATGCGCTGATCCCGCTGAAGGAACGGGCGGTGGACCGCAAGTACGACCCGCTGGTCTGGCTGGGCGACAAGATCCGCCGGAGAACTTAGCCGGACCGGAGGGGGCGGGCGGAAGCCCGCCCCCTCCGTCGTCAGTACAGACTGAGCAGTGCCTCCACCGGGTCGACGGACGCCGACTCGCCGTTCGGCAGGGCCAGTTCGAACCAGACCGTCTTGCCGTGGGGGGTGCGCCGGCTGCCCCAGCCCGCGCTGAGGAGGCCGACCAGCTGGAGTCCGCGACCGCCCTCGTCGGTGTCGCGGGCGCGCCGGCGGCGGGGCTGGACCAGGCCACCGTCCCAGACCTCGCACACCAGCGTGCGGTCCAGCAGCAGCCGTAGCCGGATCTCCCCCTCGCCATACCGCAGGGCATTGGTGACCAGTTCGCTGACCAGCAGCTCTGTGGTGTCCACCAGGGACTCCATGCCCCAGGCGATCAGCTGTCCGCGTGCCTGCTCGCGGGCCCGTGCCACGGACTGGGGCTCGGGGGCGAGCTTCCAGTCGCCGACCGAGTCCGCGGGCAGCCCCTGTACCCGGGCCATCAGGAGGGCGATGTCGTCCTCGCCGTGGTGGGTGTCCAGGGTGTCGAGGACCTGGTCGCAGAGGTCCTCCAGCGGGTCGGGGGCACCCTCGGCGGAGGCCAGGGGCGGCTGGGTGAGTGCCGTACGGAAGTCCTGGAGGCCCTCGTCCAGCGGGTGGTCGCGGGATTCGACGAGTCCGTCGGTGTAGAGCGCGAGCACGCCGCCGTCGGGGAGATCGACCTCGATCTCCTCGAAGGGCTCGCCGCCCACGCCGAGCGGCATGCCAGTGGGGACCTCCAGCATCAGGGCCGACTCACCGGGCTCCACGAGCACCGGGGGCAGATGCCCGGCGTTGGCGAAGGTGCATCGCCGGGTGACCGGGTCGTAGACCGCGTACACACAGGTGGCCAGATAGACCTCCGAGAGATCGGAGGCGGCGTCGCCGGGCCCGTTGCGGGAGGCGGCGCGGGAGGCGCTCGTGCCCCCGTGGGATCCGGCCGGCGCCCCGAGTCCCCGGGCGATCTCGTCGAGGGCGGAGAGCACTTCGGCCGGCTCCAGATCCAGCAGCGCCAACGTCCGGACGGCGGTGCGCAGTTCGCCCATCGCCACGGCGGCCCGCAGTCCGCGGCCCATCACATCGCCGACGACGAGTGCCGTACGGTGCCCCGGCAGCTGGATGACGTCGAACCAGTCGCCGCCGACCTCGGTCGCGGTGTTGCCGGGCAGATAGCGGCAGGCGATGTCGAGTCCGGCGGCCTCGGGGTCGCCGGGCGGCAGCAGGCTGCGCTGGAGTATCAGCGCGCGCTCGTGCTCCCGGCGGTAGAGACGGGCGTTGTCGATACAGACCGCGGCGCGTGAGGCGAGTTCGATGGCGAGGGCGGTGTCACGCTCGCCGAACGGCTCGCTGCCCTTCGTACGGGAGAACTGGGCGAGGCCGACGACCGTGTCGTGGGCGACCATCGGCACGGCGAGGGTGGACTGCACGACGGCCCCGAGCTCAGGGCCGTCGTCGCTGTCCTGGCCGGGGATGACCCTGGCCTGGGCGGTGCGCAGGGCGCTGGCGCAGGGCGAGGTGAACGGGTAGCGGTGGACGGCGCCGACCTCTATGGGCCGCAGCTCGCCGTCCTCGGGGACGCCGCACGCGGAGATGACGACGGGCGCGTCGGACACGGCGCTGGCGAAGGCGACCCGGCGCAGTTCGGCGCTGCCGTCGGCCAGCCCGGGAGGGGCCTCGTCACCGGTGAGCAGCCCTTGGTAGAGGTCCACGGACGCCAGATCGCAGAACTGCGGCACGGCGACGTCGAGGAGTTCCCGGGCGGTGGTCTCCAGATCGAGGGAGTTGCCGATCCGGGCCCCGGCGGCGTTGAGGAGCGCGAGGTTACGGCGGGCGCTCGCGGCCTCGCGCTCGGCGTTGCGCCGACGGGTGACATCGGTGCCGAGCCCGGCCACACCGATCGGCCGTCCGGCGGCGCTGTGCAGCCGGAAGAGGTTGACGGACCAGCGGCGCCGCTCCGGGTCGCCGGGGACCGAGCCGACGAGCTGAAGCTCGGTCACCGGACTGCCGGTCTCCAGAACTTGGCGGAGAGCGACGGTCAGCCGCTCGGCCTCGACCCGGGAGAGGTAGTCGGAGGGGCTGCATCCGCGGTGGGATTCGGCGGTACCACCGAAGACGGCGGCGAAGCGGGCGTTGGCGCGGAGAATCTTCAGGTCCGTCCCGAAGAGCAGGAATCCCATGGGAGATTGACCGAAAACCGCCTGCGACGCGGCGAGGTCGGTCTCGATACTGCGGAGGGCGCGTACGTCCACGACGATACAGAGAGCGCCGTGGCCGCCCCCCTCCGCCCGGGTGGGCATGACGTAGACCTCGGCGAGGCCGTGGGCGCCGGAGCCCTCGATGGCGCGGAAGGGAACGAGGCCGACCCACTCGCGGCCGTCCATGATCTCCGCGATCTTGCGGTACCCGAGGTCGCGCAGCTCGCCCGGGACGAAGGCCTCGATGGGGTCCTTGCCGATGGCGGCGTGGGCGGGGATTCCCAGGAGTTCGGCGGCCCGGTCGCTCCACTGCTCGATACGGCCGTCGGGGCCCAGGGAGAAGGAGGCCACCTGGATGTAGTCGTAGATCGATCCGGGCGGGTGACGCTGCCATGTGGTGGCAGCGGCTGTCTCGTCAGGCGTCTCCGCCCCCGCTGGTATGTCGCTCACGCGCCCGTCCCCTCCAGCTCACCTTGCCCGGACCGGCCTGGGCCAGTATTCAGCACCCGAGCCATCCGGAACACGGCCTTCACGATCACAGCACAGTCTCATTCGAGGGCGTGCGAGTCACCCCTCATGTCCCGCAGCCCACTATCGCATCCAAGATCATTCAGCGTGACCGCTGCCGTGATCAGCACTACCCCTCTTCTCCTAACCAGGCAGGCCGAGCTCGAACCACACTGTCTTGCCTTCATTGCCGCGCCGCGTCCCCCAGCGCCGGGATGTGTGGGCCACCAGTTGCAGACCGCGCCCGCCTTCGTCATCGGGCTCCGCGTCCCGCGCCAGCGGCGGATCGGGCAGCGGGTCGGACACCTCGACGAGCAGTGCGTCGTTCCGGACCCGCCGGATGCGGACTCCGATCGGACCGCTCGCATAGCGCAGTGCGTTCGTGACGAGTTCACTGACCAGCAATACGGTTACGTCGCGAACCGTGTTCAGGCCCCACTCGTTGAGGGTCGAGCGGACCAGGGACCGCGCCTTGCGTACGGAGCCCGGCTCGGCCGGGAAGCTCCACTCGGCGGAGCGGTCGTCCGAGACGGGACGCGTGGCAGGCGGGGCCGGATCGGAGGCACCTGCAGTGTCGCTCACGCCGACCACTTCCAGACCGATGGCAGACCCTGCTGTCCGTTTTCGGGGGGATTTTCGGGATGTCAAGAGGCACATACCCGATATCCGAGGCCAGCTATCGCGACATTCGACGCACTGTGCCACGAAAGGCGCATGTCTTCAGGTCTGCGCCCCGCGCGTCCGGCGCGTCCGCGCCTCCGGCTCCTTGTGCGCCTGTGCGAGAAGGCGCCGCACCACTTCCGCGACCGCCGGCCGGTCCTGATCGAGCCAATCGACCTCGTCCGCCCGGTCCGGGGTGAGCCAGCGCAACTCGTCGTGGTCCTGCAGCGGTCGCGGCTCCCCCGCGGCCAGCCGGGCGGTCCACACATGGAGCACATAACCCTGCGTCAGCGGCCACTCGCCCGGGATCCGCCCGAGAGGTTCCACCTCGACACCGAGCTCCTCACGCAGCTCGCGGACCAACCCCGCCTCCGGAGTCTCGCCGGGCTCGACCTTGCCGCCGGGCAGTTCCCAGCGGCCGGCGAGAGCGGGCGGAGCGCTGCGCCGGGCGGCCAGCAACCGCCCCTGGTCCAGCACCGCCCCGCCGACGACGATCCTCGTCCCGTTCTCCGTCACGCGCCACACCCTACGGCGCGTTTCAAAAGTCCCTCCCCCAGACTCCGTCCGGGTGGGGGTCCCCCCGGCCGAAGGCTGGGGGAGTGCCCCCACGCTGCGTTGTCGGGCTCGTCCGAGTACTCCCCTGGCCTTCGGCATGGGGGACCCCAGTACGAGGACGACCTCCCCCAGCCTCCGGCCGGGGGTACCCCCACCGCCTTGCGATCGCACGCACCTGGGGGCACCGCCCAGCGGTAGCTGGGGGAGCCGCGACCCCCGCCCTT
>NZ_JBQQBW010000266.1:0-534 GCF_052245415.1 Streptomyces sp. 8N706
TCACCAGCAATGGCCCCCCTTCTCCCGAAGTTACGGGGGCATTTTGCCGAGTTCCTTAACCATAGTTCACCCGAACGCCTCGGTATTCTCTACCTGACCACCTGAGTCGGTTTAGGGTACGGGCCGCAACAGCACTCGCTAGAGGCTTTTCTCGACAGCATAGGATCATCCACTTCGCCGCAATCGGCTCGGCATCAGGTCTCAGGCAATGCCAGGCGGATTTACCTACCTGGCGCCCTACACCCTTACCCCGGGACAACCACCGCCCGGGCTGGACTACCTTCCTGCGTCACCCCATCGCTCACCTACTACCACCTTGGGCCGGCGGCTCCACCAAGGTCCGGTCCGAAGACCAGACCCGGCTTCACGGCCTTAGCATCAGAGGGTTCAGCGCTGGCGCACTGTCACGGGTACCGGAATATCAACCGGTTGTCCATCGACTACGCCTGTCGGCCTCGCCTTAGGTCCCGACTTACCCTGGGCAGATCAGCTTGACCCAGGAACCCTTAGTCAATCGGCGCACACGTTTCCCAC
>NZ_JBQQBW010000028.1:0-73276 GCF_052245415.1 Streptomyces sp. 8N706
TCATGGTGGCGGCCGTGGGACGCACCACGCCCGAGGCCGGCACCCGGGTGGTCCTCAACCCCTCGCCGCCCGCGCCGGTGCCCGGCGATGTGCTGGCCGCCTGCGACCCGCTGGTGGTCAACGCGCACGAGGCACGCGTCCTGCTTCGGGACCACCCGGCAGGCGCGGCGGCGCGCGCCGAGGACTGGGCCGAGGCACTGCTGGCCCGCGGCCCCCGCTCGGTGGTCGTGACCCTCGGCCCGGAAGGCGCGCTTCTCGCCCGGGCGAGCGGTACGGTCCGGGTGCCCGCCCTTCCCGTCGAGGCCGTGGACACCACGGGGGCGGGCGACGCCTTCACGGGGGCGCTCGCCTGGCGGCTGGGCGTGGGCGACGACCTGGAGACGGCGGTGCGGTACGCCGTACAGGTCGGTGCCGCGGCCGTCACCCGGCCGGGTGCTCAGCAGTCGTTCCCCACCGGGTCCGAGGTGACAGAGCTCTGCCGGAACCTGCCCCGGAACGACGACCTCCCGGCGAACGCCGACGCAGGGCCACGGGCGGGCGGGAACACCGCGGGCCCGCGGCCGCCGGGCGGGAACACCGGGCAGGGGAACCATGGGCCCGCCGAAGGCGGGCCGGGCTGATCTGCCGGATCCGAACGGGAGCATGGCCCAGGTAGGGCCCCGGCGACTGCGTCGGAGGCCCCTATCTCGAAGACCCCTGCCTCGCAAAGGGCGCACGCATCGAAAAAGGACACACATCGAGGGGGCCCGGTCGATGAACCTGGCCCCCTCGCGGGTCCCCCACCAAGGCCTCCCGGATTCCCCCCGGATCCCCCCGCAGGAGGCTTGATGCCCCCTACGACCGGCCGCGGGCCGGAAGGGTTGCACGTTTTCTTCTGGTTATCGTTCCGTTACCCGACGTGCCGACAACTGACGCCAGTCGTAGCGTTTAAGGCATGAGCGACGAATCACTGCAAAAGGATGTGCTGACCGAACTGGGCGACGACCGGATCCAGGAGCTCGCCGGGGAGCTCGGCACCGACGCCGACGTGGCCCGTACGGTCGTCGGAACCACCGTCTCCGCTCTTCCCGGCACCGTGGGTGACGGCACGCTGGCCGGGGTTCTCGGCAGGGTCACCACCCCCACCGCGCAGACCGTGTCCCGGCAGACCGGTCTTCCGCTCGCCTCCGTCACCCGGGCGCTCGAACTGCTGCTCCCCGTGGTCCTGTCGGTGATAGCCAAGCGTCGCCGCAGCTGTCCCCGCTGACGTACGGGCCGGCGCTCCGCAGGAGGCCTGGCTCTCCAGGACGTGGGCCCGGTACCGTCCGGCGATCCCGGCCAAGCACCTCGGCACCGTCGCGCGCCAGAGCCCCGGAGGGAAGATCTCGGCCTCGACCGGCCCCTCGTGCCCTGTCGCGTCGGTCCGCTCCCGGAACCACCGCGGATCCACGCAGCCGTCCCCGAGCGGCGGCGGCCCGGCCGCCCGCCTTCCGGCAGCGGCGTGACCCGGTCCGCCCGTCGGAACGCCGCGATCCGGCCGCCGTACCCCGCACGGGAGATCTGCGCGGCCGTGGTGTCGTCCCACCAGAGGTGCGCGGGAGGCGAGAGCCCGGCAGGGTTGACCCGTACGGTCGCACTGCCCGGTGTCCGCCGGGCCCCTTGCCCCGCCCCTCCGTCACGCGTCCACCTTGGAGCAGCCGTGAAACTCGCCTTCTCGACCCTCGGTGTGCCAGGAATGCCCATCGCTGATGTGGTGCGGCTGGCGGCCGGTTCCGGCTACCACGGGGTGGAGCTGCGTTCCCACCCCGAGGAGCCCGTGCACCCGGGCATCGGGCTCACCGAACGCGTCGATGTGGTCGAGCAGTTCAAGGACGCCTCCGTGGAGATCCTCTCCGTGGCGGGCTACACGAAGGCCGCCGAGCCCGGGGACGACGAGCCCGTGGGGGAAGAGCTGCGGGCCCTGCTCGCACTCGCCCGCGACCTGGGCGCCCCGTACGTACGGGTGTTTCCCGGCGGCGGCGACCGGCCTCCCGAGGAGGCGGACGCGATCGCCGCCCGCCGCCTCGCGGCCGCGGCCCCTCATGCCTCGGACCTGGGCGTACGGCTGCTCCTGGAGACCCATGACTCACATCCGCGGGGTGTGGACGTGGCCCGCGTCCTCGGGCTGGTCGGGCACCGCAGCGTGGGGGCGGTCTGGGATGTGCTGCCCCCCTGGCTGGGCGGTGAGGAGCCCGCCTCCACCTACGCCGTCCTCGCCCCGCACCTCGGCTACGTCCAGGTGAAGGACATCGCCTCCGCCGAGGACACCACCCCCCTGCCGATCGGCGACGGGGTGCTGCCGCTGGCCGAGTGCGTCGAGACGCTCAGCCGCGCGGGCTGGGACGGCTGGCTGTCGTGGGAGTACGAGAAGCGCTGGTCCCCGGAGGCGGCGGAGCTTCCGGCGCTGCTGGAACCGGCCCGCGACCACCTGTCGTGGCTGCTCGCCCAGTCCGCCTGACCCCGGCGCCGCCCGGAGAGACCGAGCCGTTCCCCTCCCTCCCCGTGCCACGCCCTCCTCGTACAGCCGGACGATCAACACATGCGGACACTCACGGCACGGCTGATGCCGCGTCAGCCGTTCCGGCCCATACGCCGGTTCTTCCCGTCAGCAGCGGTTTAACCGCTTGGTTTAACCGTATGATGAAGCCTCTCGGGGAGAGGATGGCCGATGACGGCGGACACCAAGGACCGGCTGGTCGAGGCGGCGACGGCCGTGCTCAGGGCGCAGGGGTACGGCGGCACCAGTGCCCGTGCGATCGCCAAGGAGGCCGGAGTCAACTCGGCGCTCGTCTTCTACCACTTCGGCGGCGTCGACCAGCTGCTGCTCGCCGCTCTCGACCGCTCCTCCGCCGCGCGGATGGCCCGTCACACCTCCACGGTCGCCGAGGTCCGGACCCTGGAAGAGCTGGCCGAGGCCGCCACCCGGGTCTACCGCGACGACGTCGACGGAGGGCATATCGCACTCTTCTCCGAACTCGTCGCGGCAGCTGTGGGCAAACCCGAGCTGCGCGAGCCCCTGGCGCAGCGGGCCCAGCCCTGGCTGGCCTTCATCGAGGCGACCCTGGAGAGGGTGATCGGCGGTACGGCACTCGCCCGGCTCACCCCGCCCCGCGATCTGGCCCATGCCGCGATGACCTTCTACCTCGGGGTGAACCTCTTCACGGTGCTGGACGCGGACCGGTCCCGTACGGACTCGGTCTTCGCGATGGCCCGCCGTCTGGCGCCGCGCGCCAAGCTGCTGACGAGGCGTCTGCCCGGTCCGCGCAAAGCGATACCGAAGCCACACTGAGCCCATCTGCACCATTTCCCGGAAATCCAGGGATATCGGGGAACCGGAGAGCGCACCCGCCCGTCCAAGCTCCGTACTGCCGATGAGTCATCGCAGGGCGGTGTCGGCCTCGCTGCTGGCCGCGTTCGCCGACATCCCTCTCCACCGCCTGCGACCGGCAGCATTGCCGCCACCGGTGCGCCCCTCCTGTAGCGCCGGTGGCGGCACCGCACGGCAACCCTGCGGCGCCCCTGCCGCACCCGCGTCGTCACCATCCTCGCCGTCCCGGGTCCCCGCCTTCCCGGACGGCGCCCGGGCCTTCCCGTACGGCACCTCGCAGGCCGCGCCCGCGCTCCACGCCGCCTTCCTCGTGACATTGTCGGCGCTCCCCGTTGACTGGCGATAACTTTCCGGATATCCGTGTCTTCTTAAAAGTTTCCTTCATTCGCCACGCACCTCCTCGCGGAAGGAGTGCACGTGCACCACGAAGAATCGCCCGGAACGAGCCCCTCCAGACGGGCCGTCCTGGCCGGAGCCACAGCCGTCACCGCGGCGGCGTCCCTGGCCGCGACCGGCTCCACCGCCTACGCCGACGGGACGCGGGCACGTGCCGACCGCGAGCGGCTCCGCAAGCTCATCAGCCGGATGAGCCTGGAGCAGAAGGTCGGCCAGCTGTTCGTCATGCGGGTCTACGGCCACTCCGCCACCGATCCCGACCCCGCCGACATCGCCGCGAACCAGAAGGAGATCGGCGTCTCCACCGCCGCCGAGCTGATCGCGAAATACCACGTCGGCGGCATCATCTACTTCACCTGGGCGCACAACACCCGCAACCCCCATCAGATCGCCGATCTCTCCAACGGCATCCAGAAGGCGGGGCTCGCCCTGCCCACGCCCGTTCCCCTGCTCATCTCCACCGACCAGGAGCACGGCATCATCGCCCGCGTCGGGACGCCCGCCACCCTGCTGCCCGGAGCGATGGCTCTCGGCGCCCACGCCTCGCGCACCGACGCGCGTACCGCCGCCCGTATCGCCGGTGCCGAACTGGCCGCCCTGGGCATCCGTCAGAACTACGCGCCGGTCGCCGACGTCAATGTCAATCCCGCCAATCCGGTGATCGGCGTACGGTCCTTCGGCGCCGACCCGGAGGCCGTCGCCCGGCTCGTCGCCGCCCAGGTGCAGGGGTACCAGAGCTCCGGGGTCGCGGCCACCGCCAAGCACTTCCCCGGCCACGGCGACACCACCACCGACAGCCACTTCGGCCTTCCGCTGATCACCCACAGCGCGAAGGAGTGGGAACGGCTGGACGCCCCGCCGTTCAAGGCCGCGATCGCCGCCGGCATCGACTCCGTCATGACCGCGCACCTCCTCTTCCCCGCGCTCGATCCGGCCGACGACCCGGCGACGCTCTCCCGGCCCATCCTCACCGGCATCCTGCGCGAAAAGCTCGGCTACGACGGCGTGGTCGTCACGGACTCGCTCGGTATGGCGGGCGTCCGGCAGAAGTACGGCGACGACCGGGTGCCGGTCCTGGCCCTGAAGGCAGGCGTCGACCAGCTGCTCAACCCGCCGGACCTCCCCGTCGCCTGGAACGCCGTACTCAAGGCCGTACGGGACGGTGAGATCAACGAGAAGCGGATCGAGGAGTCGCTGCTGCGCATCCTCGAACTCAAGGACCGGCGTGGCCTGTTCCGCGACCCGTACGTCACCCGCAAGGAGGTGGACCGGGTGGTCGGCGCCCGCACGCACCGGGCCACCGCCGACCGGATCGCCGAACGCACCACCACGCTCCTGGCCAACGACCGGGATCTCCTGCCGCTGTCCCGTCGCACCCACCGGAACCTGCTGGTCGCCGGCTTCGACCCGGCCGCCCCGTCGGGCACCGGCGGACCGCCCACCACCGTCCTCGCCGAGGCCCTGAGCGCACTGGGCTTCACGGTCACCGCGCTGTCCACCGGCAGCGGCAGCAAGCCGGACCCCACACAGGCGAAGATCGACGAGGCGGTCGCGGCGGCGGAGAGCCGGGACGCGGTGGTGGTGACGACGTACAACGTCCCACGGCCGAGCGGGAACGGTACCCCCTCGCAGCACACACTGGTCTCGGCGCTCGTACGGACCGGCGTGCCGGTGGTGCATCTGGCGATCCGCAATCCGTACGACATCGCGCGGCTCACCGGCGTCGGCGTCGGCGCCTCACTCGTGAGTTACTCCTGGACGGATGTCGAACTGCGTGCCGCCGCCCGGGTCATTGCGGGAACAGCGGAGCCCGCGGGCCGACTGCCCGTGCCCGTGCCCCGCGCGGACGACCCGGCACAGGAGCTGTATCCCCTCGGCCACGGACTGTCGTACTGACCCTACGGTGCGCCCCCGGCGCACACCCCGCACCCCGGCGCAAAGGCCCCCGCACACCTGGCGTGCGCCCGCTCCCGCGGGTCACGCTGGGTGTGTTTTTTCGGGGGGAGTCCGGCATGCGCGGTGCGCGGTTTCCGGTGGTGTGCGTCGCGTTGCTGGCCCTGGCAGCGTGCCGGTCCCAGCAGGGCGGTACGGGCGCGGAGAGTCTCGGGGAGGAGAGCCGCGCATCGTCCCCGCCGAGCTACGGCGCGACCTTTCTGGCGCAGGGTGAGTGCAGCTCCCGGAGCCGTACGGGCGTCCAGGAGGTGTCCTGCCGGAGCGAGAAGGCGGCGGCCCGTGTGCTCACCCGGCACGGGGACCGGCCGGCCGGCGGCCCTCGCTGCCCGGCCCGTACCGACTTCGTGCTGCACATCTCGGAGAACCGGCCGGACGTGGACGAGGACGGGGACGGCTCGGTGCCCCAGGGCTACGCCTGTATGCGCAATCTGGAGGCGCCGCACCCCGGTGACCCGGGCGGGGGCGGCGGTCCGCGCACGCTCGTCGGGGACTGTGTCGCCTACGCGGAGCACGAGAGCTCGCCGCGGACCCAGGTGGAGGAGACGGCGTGCGACGGATCGGGCCGGCACCAGCCGCAGTTCGAGGTGACGGACGCGGTCCGGACGCGGCGCGAGTGCCCGCGGTCGACCGCGCTCTACGTACAGCTGGGCGGCGGGACACCCGTCGGGTGCGCCCGCCGCTTGTAGGGCCGCCCGTCAGCCGGCGTCGGCGCCCCGTGCGCCGGGAGTCCCGCCGTCCGTGTACCACCGTGCCGACGCATCGGCGTGGGCCAGTCTGCGCATCGCCGTGAGCACCGCCTCACCCAGCACCGTGCCGATGACCACGCTCTCCACCAGGTCGTCGACCGCGGCGCGGCTCCCGACGTACCCGAGATCGACCTCGGCGATCTTCTCGACGGCGTCGGCGTAGTCGTCCAGCACCTCCACGAAGTCCCCGTGCCCGAGGCGCTGCAGAGCGTCCAGCGCGCCTGCGAGCGCTTTCGCGGCAGGGCTGGACGGTGACGAGGTCCAACCGCGCCGGGCGATGAGCTCCGCGACCACCGTCCGCGCACGGTCCGGCTCCCCGTCCCCTTCTCCGGAGAACTCGCTGCCGTAGCGCACGGTGACCCCGCTCGTCGCCGCACCGAGCACCTTGTGCACCGGCTTCGCGGGATCGTCGACTGCCGCGAGTACCTCGCGTACGCCCGCCACCGACAGGCCACCGACCTCGAGCAGCGCGCGGATCAGACGGAGCCGGCGCTCGTGCGACGCGTCGTAGGTCGCCTGGTTCGGGCTGGTCAACTGCCCGGCGGGCAACAGGCCTTCGCGTACGTAGTACTTGATCGTCGGGATTGTCACCCGGGTCCTGCGACTCAACTCACCGATGCGCACCGCGTGTTCTCCCATCCGGCCTTGCCAACGCCACGCCCCATCATAGATAGTGCGATTATCGGATAGTAGGCAGCGTCACTATCCATTCGCGATGGAGGTCTCAGCATGCCCGCACAGCTCTCACGTCTACGCCCAATCGCCCACTGGCACCGCCCCCTTGTCGCGTTCTCCGCGGCCATGGTCGTCCTGGCCGTCGTGTCCGCGGTGGGCCTGGTGGCGGACGAGCGGATGCTGGTCGGGGCGCCGATCTGGTTCAAGCCGCTCAAGTTCTCCGTGTCGTTCGCCGCTTACGGACTGACGCTGGCCTGGATGCTCTCGTTGACGACCCGGTCTCGCAGGACGGGGTGGTGGGCCGGTACGAGCGTCGTCACGGCAGGCACCGTCGAGATGGCGATCATCACGGTCCAGGTGATCCGCGGCAGGCGCAGCCATTTCAACGTGGAAACACCCTTCGACCAGACGCTCTTTGTCGTGATGGGCCTCACGATCGTCGCTCTGTGGACGGCCGACCTGGTCATCGCCCTGCTGCTGCTCCGCCAACAGCTGCCCGACCGGGCCACTGCCTGGGCCGTCCGACTCGGCTCGCTCATAGCCCTGGCGGGGCTTGCGCTCGGCGGGCTGATGGTCCGGCCCACGGCGGAGCAGCAGGCGGCCGACGGGCGGGGTGTCTCCACGGTGATCGGCGCGCACAGCGTGGGCGTACCGGACGGCGGTCCCGCCATGCCCGTCACCGGCTGGTCGACGACCGGCGGCGATCTGCGGATCCCGCACTTCGTGGGCATGCACGCACTGCAGGCACTGCCGCTCTTCCTGCTCGTCCTCACCCTGGCCGCTGCACGCTTCCCGCGGCTGCGGGAGGAGCCGGTCCGGCTGCGGCTCGTTCTGGTGGCTTCGGGGGTGTACACCGCGGTGGTCGCCCTGGTCACCTGGCAGGCGTTGCGCGGTCAGCCGCTGACGCATCCCGACGGCACGACCCTGGCTGCCGCTGCCCTGGTCCTTGGGGGCGGCGCGGCGGCGGCAGGTGCCGCGTTCCGTAAGCCTCCCACCCCCGCATCACACCCCGAGCACTCCGCTGTGAAGGAGCCCGTGGCATGACCGACCTTCTCTTCTCTCTCTCCTTCTGGCTGGCGAGCCCCGTCTGGGCACTGATGATCTTCGCCCCGAACTGGCGCGGGACCGCGCGGATTGCCGCTTCGCCGCTGACCCTCGTCCCGGTCGTCGTGGTCTATCTCGCCCTCGCGGTGCCGATCTTCCCCGAGCTGTGGGCTGCGGTCAGCCGCCCCGAACTGGACGGATTCCAGGAGCTGCTGGCACTCGACAGCGGGGCTGCCGCGATCTGGGCACAGGTCATCGCCTGGGACCTCTTCATCGGTCAGTGGATGTTCCGGGAAGGGCGCAGACTCTCCGTCCATCCGCTGCTCATGGGCCCGCTGCTGGTGCTGACGGTCCTGCTCTCACCGATCGGCGTCCTGCTCTTCCTCGGGCTGCGGGCAACCCGTCGCCCGGCGGACCGGGCGGGCCGGCCGGCCGTATACGAACCGGTGTGAGCAGCCGAACCGGCCACCGCGCAAGAGAGGCGCCCCCGGCACCGAAGGCCGGGGGCGCCGTGCCGGGGCAGCGGCCCCGGCTGGGTGAGGACGTGCTCGTCTACGGCCGCAGGTCCCGCTGACCGGACTGCCGGTCGAGCGTCCGGTCCGGCTTCGCCAGCGGCTTCGGGGTCGCCTCGCCCCGCTGGACGGTGGCGGGTGCGACGCCCGCCCACTGCAGGACCTCCGCGGTCGCCTTGGCCTTCTGATCGGCGGTCAGGCCCGCGATGTTCGCCGAGTGGTTGGCGCCGGGGGCGGTGAAGACATACGCGTCCTCCGATCCCTTGCCGGGCCGGAACCGCTCAGCGCCCCACGGGTCGTTCTCGCCGTAGACGAAGAGCATCCGCTCGCTGCGGTGACGCACCCAGCGATCGATGTCGCCCATCGCGCCGTTCTCCCACGTCATCGGGATGTCACGCGGCACATACGCCCGGGGGGTGAAGTATCCGGGGTAGCGCAGCAGGCCCTTGAGGTGCGGGTACTCCAGCGTCGGTGCGCCGAGCTGGGTACCGGCCTGGTAGTAGTACGGCGTGTACGCCTCGAGCCCCTGGTCGGTGTAGGCGGAGAAGCCGGAGATCGTGTCGACATAGGCGTAGAGGTCATCGGTCGAGGCGGTCGGCTCGGGGACATCTGCGCAGTCCTTCTCGGAGCTGTACTGCCAGAAAGCCCACACCAGGTCGAGGACGACGCTCTCATAGGCCTTGTCGGCGCTGCCGATGGTGTGGAAGGTGTTGTGGTTGTCCTCGGCCCACTTGCGGTAACGGTCGGTCATCTCGTCGCGGCGTACGAGGGCTTCACGCTGCACCGCGTCGAGAGCCGTGCGGCACTCCTCGGTGGAGACCTGGGTGAAGAAGCGGTCGTAGGCCGAGTCCTCGCGGTTGTTCACATCGTTCGGTGCGACGTAGGCGACCGTGCCGTCCATGTCCTGCGGGTAGAAGCGGCGGAAGTAGGTGGCGGTCATTCCACCCTTGCTGCCGCCGGTGGCGAGCCAGTTCTGCCCGTAGATCCGCTTCAGGGCCTTGAAGACCCGGTGCTGGTCGCTGGCGGCCTGCCAGATGTCGAGCTTGGACCAGTCGGCCGGGCTGGGCCTGGACGGTGTGAAGAAGCGGTACTCCAACGAGACCTGGTTGCCGTCGACGATCCGGGTCGGCTCGCTGCGGGCCGGTTTCGTCGAGAGGTTGTAGCCGGAGGTGAAGAAGACCGTCGGGCGATCGGTCGCCTTGTGCAGCACGGTGATCCGCTGCTTGAAGGTGCCCTTGGACGGGTGCCGGTGGTCGGCCGGCTGGGTGTACTCGAGGACGAAGTACCGGTAGCCGTCGACCGGCTTCTCCTCGACGAAGCTCATTCCGGGAATCGCGAGGATCCGGTCCTTGATGTCGGCGGTGTTCGGCGTGTCGGCTGTGGCCGCGCCGGCCGACGCACCGCTGATGCCGACGGCGCCTATGAGCACCGCGAGCGCCAGCAGCCATCTGAGCGCCTTGCGCATTCGCCCTCCCCTGGGTTCGCAAAGGTCGCCGCGAACTTACCGGCGCAACTCCCGCCGCCGCCAGACCTGATGGGCGAAGTCATGACCGTTCGCGACGGCGTACGCCTCGTTCGGCGGGGGCCTCCGTTTGCAGCGGCCCCGATGCGGAAGGACGGGGTCAGCAGGGACCGTTCAGCACAGGATCCAGCCGGAGCTGACCGTTCTGTCGCCCACAGCGCCGCGGACGAAGACACAACGGTTCCCCGGTGCCACCCCTACCGGCCCGGCGTGGTGGGTGTAGCGGCCGTTGTCCCAGCGGGGAAGGCTGCCACGCGCCTGGATGCTGACGCTGATCTGCCGTTTCCTGCCGGGGTTCTTGGCGACGGTGACGGCACACGCGAACCGATGGCTCTTGTAGATCCGGACCTGACCGGTGGAGAAGGACAGCGTCTTCACCTTCCGCCCGTCGCAGCGCGGCACGGCCGCCTCGGCGGCACCCGCACCGATCAGCCCGGTCGCGCCGAAGGTCATGACGGCCACCACCCCCAGGGCTGTCCGACGGCGTGCCACAGCACCGCGCACGTCTGCCTCCTATGGGGTCAAGCGCCCGCCGTTCGGACAAACGGGCGATTGAAAAGCTACACGCGCCCGGTGGTGTTGTTGGTTCCCGGGGGGCGCATGACGCGTTCGGGCTTCATGGCCCAAGTATCCCGGTATGAAACGGAGATCCAAGGGTTGGACCGTCACAAGGGAGCTCCCATGCCCCACACCCGTACGTTCGGCCGCGTCGTTCTCATCGCCGCTCTGCTCGCCTCGGTGGCAGCGGTCCCGGCCTCGGCTCATACGACCCCGGCGGCGGTGGTTTCCGCGCCGTCCCGCGGTGGCAGTCCGGAGTCCGCCGTCGACCGGGTCGCCCACTTCTACGGTGCCTATGTCGACATCGTCCACGACGCGGAGGGGGACTCCCTGGCGGATGCCCTGCGCGACCGCTATCTCACCTCCGGCCTCCGGAACAGGCTGGCCAACTGGGAGAGGGAGCATCCCCATGCGGACGGCGTGCTGCGTGCCCGGGGTGTGCCGACCACGTGGGAGGTGACGCCCGACAGCAGCGGGGCGGGCCACACCTGGACCACGGTCCGGCTGGCCTGGGGCCCGGAGCACGCCCGCCGGTACAGCTGTCTGGAGATCCAGTCGGATCTGTCCACTCGGCGGATCTCGGACATCCGTTGAACAATCCAACACCATTGGCATCCGGTTGACGCCGGCATCCGTTGACGTCCGGTATCCGGTGTGTCTGGCCAGTGACGTCCGGTTTCCGGTGGGTCGAACGGCCGGTTGGCGGCGAGGGACCGCTCCGCCGCTCCGTGCCGACGAGCGCCCACCGGAGCGGCCGTAGGGGCGGTCAGGCCGCGGCAGTCTCGGGCTCGCCCTCGAAGGTGCGCCACAGCTGTGCGTAGCGCCCGTCCGCGGCGAGCAGTTCGGCGTGCGTCCCGTCCTCGACGACCCGTCCGTGGTCCATGACCACCACCCGGTCCGCCCGTGCCGCGGTGGTCAGCCGGTGGGCGACGACCAGGGTGGTGCGCTTGCCCACGAGCCGGTCCGTGGCCCGGTTGACGAGGGACTCGGTCGCCAGGTCGAGGGCGGCCGTGGCCTCGTCGAGGAGCAGGATGTCGGGATCGACCAGTTCCGCGCGGGCCAGCGCGATCAACTGCCGCTGTCCGGCGGAGAGATTGCGGCCCCGCTCCGAGACCTCGTGGAGGTAGCCGCCGTCGAGCGAGGCAACCATCTCGTGTGCGCCGACGGCCCGGGCCGCCCCCTCCACTTCGGCGTCCGTGGCATCCGGGCGGCCGTACGCGATGGCGTCGCGCACCGTGCCCGGGAAGAGATACGACTCCTGGGGTACGACACCCAGTCGGTGCCGGTAGCCGGTGAGGTCCAGGGCGCGCAGATCGGTGCCGTCGACGAGGACCGCACCGGAGGTGGGGTCGTAGAAGCGGGCGACGAGCTTGACGAGGGTCGACTTGCCCGCGCCCGTCTCGCCGACGAAGGCGACGGTCTGGCCGGCGGGGATGCGCAAGTCGACGCCGGACAACGCCTCTTCGCCCGCTTCGGCATCCGCGGCCCCGTACCGGAAGTGCACGTCCTGGAAGGCGATCTCGCCGCGCAGCGACCGCACCTCGAGGGGCTCGTCCGCGACCACGGTCGTGGTCGGCTCGCGCAGCAGCTCCTGGATGCGGCCCAGTGACACCGTCGCCTGCTGGTAGCCGTCGAAGACCTGGGACAGCTGCTGTACGGGCGCGAAGAACAGGTCGATGTAGAGGAGGTAGGCCACGAGCGCACCCGTCGTCAGGGTCCCCGCGTTCACCCGGCCGGCGCCCACGACCAGCACCAGGGCAGCGGCCACGGAGGAGAGCAGCTGGACGAAGGGGAAGTAGACCGAGATCAGGAACTGGCCGCGCACCCGCGCCTGCCGGTAGCTGTTGCTCAGCTCGGTGAAGCGTTCGATTCCGCTGCGCTCACGGCGGAACGCCTGCACGATCCGCAGCCCGGCGACGCTCTCCTGGAGGTCGGCATTGACCACGCTGACGCGCTCGCGCGCGAGTTCGTACGCCTTGACGCTCTTCCTGCGGAAGACGACCGTCCCCATCACCAGCACCGGCAGGGTTGCGAAGACGACGAGGGCCAGGCCGGCGTCGAGAGCGAGCAGCGCGACGAGGATGCCGAAGAAGGTCAGGAGGGAGACGAGGGCAGTGACGAGACCGGTCTGGAGGAAGGTGCTCAGGGCGTCGACGTCGGTCGTCATCCGGGTCATGATGCGGCCGGTCAACTCGCGCTCGTAGTAGTCGAGCCCGAGCCGCTGGAGCTGGGCGAAGATCTTCACCCGCAGCGCGTAGAGGATGCGCTCGCCCGTGCGGCCGGTCACCCGGGTCTCGGCGATCTGCGCGGCCCACTGGGAGAGGACGACGACCAGCGCGAAACCGGAGGCGGCCCAGACGGCGCCCAGCGCGAGTTGTTGCACACCGTCATCGATGCCGTTACGGACGAGGATGGGCAGCAGCAGGCCCGCGACAGCGTCGACGGCCACGAAAAGCAGGGCGATCAGCAGAGGGCGGCGGAAGCCGCGCAGCAGCTGCCGCAGCCCGTAGTCCGTCTCCGGGCGGGCTGCCTGTGCCTCGTCCACATCCGGGGTGTCGGTCGCGGGCGGCAGCGCGGCGACCTTCTCGAGCAGCTCGGGCGTGGCGGGCATCCCGGCGAGCGCCCCCGCCAGCCCCGGCGGCCCGGCAGTGACACCGGCGGTGCCGGGGGCGGGCGGGGCGGCGTCCGCGGCGCGCAGGGCGGTGGATCCCGTACGGGACTGTTCCCCGGAGCGGGTCCGCCCCCACAGCTCCGGCGTCACTCCGTCCGCATAGCGGCGCTTCGCGTTGACGGGTTCACTGTCGAGCTCGGCCTCGACCTCGATGTCCACATCGAGCCGGAGCCCCGCGTCGGACTCCTGGCGCTCCTCCTCGATGAGCCGGTCGCTCCGGCTCCGGTCACGGCGGTGCAGGGCCTCCTCGAGCTCCGGCTCCAGCAGTCCCGCGGCCTCGCCGCCGAAGCCCCCGGCGAGGGGCGACGGCGTACGGCGCCCGTCAAGGCCCCCGTCATCCTCACCGGCCGCACCGGCGAGGCGGCCGACCGGATCACGCTCGACGTCACCCAGCTCATCGGGGTCGGTGAGCAGCCTCCGGAACAGCGGGGAGCGCACCTCCAGCTCCTGGTGGGTGCCCACGTCCGCCAGACGGCCCGCCTCGAGGACCGCGATCCGGTCCGCGAGGGCGAGCGTGGAGCGCCGGTGGGCGATCAGCAGGGTCGTACGCCCCGCCATCACACCCCGCAGTGCCTCGTGGATCTCGTGCTCCACCTGCGCGTCGACCGCCGAGGTCGCATCGTCCAGGACGAGCAGCCGCGGGTCGGTGAGGAGGGCGCGGGCGAGGGCGATGCGCTGGCGCTGGCCGCCGGAGAGGGTGAGCCCCTGTTCGCCGACCGTGGTGTCGTAGCCGTCGGGCAGCGCGGAGATGAAGCCGTCGGCCTGCGCGGCGCGTGCGGCGGAACGGATCTGTTCGTCCGTGGCGTCCGGCTGCCCGTACGCGATGTTGGCCCGCACGGTGTCCGAGAAGAGGAAGCTGTCCTCCGGTACGAGACCGATCGCGGCCCGCAGCGAGCCGAGTGTCAGATCGCGTACGTCGTGCCCACCGACCCGTACCGCGCCGTCCGACACGTCGTAG
Source organism: Streptomyces sp. 8N706 (assembly GCF_052245415.1). NCBI lineage: Bacteria > Bacillati > Actinomycetota > Actinomycetes > Kitasatosporales > Streptomycetaceae > Streptomyces > Streptomyces sp. 8N706. The sequence continues at coordinate 14,382 of NZ_JBQQBW010000028.1, forward strand.
AAGCGCGGCAGCAGCAGCGAGACGGTGGACTTTCCGCTGCCCGAGGCGCCGACGACGGCGACGGTCTCCCCGGGGGCGACCCGCAGCGAGAAGTCGGAGAGCACCGGCCGCTCCGGGTCGTAGCCGAAGGTGGCCCGGTCGAACTCGACGGTCGCCTCGGCGTCGGCGGGCAGCTCGTGGGCGTCGGCGCGCTCGGTGATCGAGGGCTCGGTGTCGATGAGTTCGAGGACCCGCTCCACCCCCGCCCGCGCCTGCTGGCCGACCGTGAGGACCATGGCGAGCATCCGCACGGGGCCGACGAGCTGGGCCAGGTAGGTCGAGAAGGCGACAAAGGTGCCCAGCGTGATCTGGCCGCGGGTGGCCATCCAGCCGCCGAGGGCGAGCATCGCGACCTGGCCGAGGGCGGGCACCGCCTGCAGAGCGGGCGTGTAGCGGGAGTTCAGGCGTACGGTCCGCAGCCTGCCGGCGAACAGCCTGCGGCCCGCCTCGCGCAGCTTCCCCGTCTCCTGCTCCTCCTGGCCGAATCCCTTCACGACGCGGACCCCGGTGACGGCGCCGTCCACGACGCCGGCCACCACCCCGGCCTGGCCCTGGGCGTACCAGGTCGCGGGGAAGAGCCGCCGGCGGCTGCGCTTGGCGATGAACCACAGGGCGGGGGCCACGGCCAGCGCCACCAGGGTGAGCAGCGGTGACAGCCAGGCCATGACGCCCAGGGAGATCAGGAACAGCAGCACGTTGCCGATCATCATCGGCAGCATGAAGAGAAGGCCCTGGATGAGCTGGAGGTCGCTGGTGGCGCGGCCGACGACCTGGCCGGTGCTCAGATCGTCCTGCCGTCTGCCGTCCAGCCGGGACAGCGACCGGAACATCCCGGTCCGCAGGTCGTGCTGCACATCGAGGGCGAGACGCCCACCGTAGAAACGGCGGACGTAGGTCAGGACGTAGACGCCGATCGCGGCCACGACCAGCAGCACGGCCCAGGGGGCCATGTCCCGGGTGTGCCGGACGACCACATCGTCGATGATCAGCCGGGTGACCAGCGGAACGAGGGCCATGACGGCCATCCCCGCGAGCGAGGAGCCGAGGGCGAGCAGGGCATTGCGGCGGTAGCGCCAGGCGTATCCGGCCAGCCGTCGTGCCCAGCCGCTCCGCTGCCCGCTGTCGTCCTTCGAAGCCACCGGCCGCCCTCCGTCGTCCCATGCCACCGTGGCGCCACGGACTCCGCGGCGCCACGGTCGACAACACCGGCGGTCCCCGGTTTTGTTTCGGCAGTACGTACGCAATATGTCGCGCACGGCTCCGGCCCGGGACCTACGCCCGGGGGCTCAGGACTGCGGCCGCGGACTCACGCCTGCGAGCGGGGACGGGACTCAGGCCTGCGACCGGCCGTCCGCGATCTGCCGGGACATGATCGTCGTCAGCTCGTACGCGGTGTGGGAGGCGGCGACGGAGGTGATCTCCGCGTGGTCGTACGCCGGGGCGACCTCGACCAGATCGGCCGAGACCAGGTGGCAGGAGGCGAGCCCGCGCAGGATCTCCAGCAGCTCGCGGGAGGTGAGACCGCCCGCCTCCGGGGTGCCGGTGCCGGGCGCGTGGGCAGGGTCCAGGACGTCGATGTCGATGGAGATGTAGAGCGGCCGGTCACCGATCCGCTCCCGCAGCTGCTGGGCGACCTCGTCGACGCCGCGCCGCATGACGTCGGAGGAGGTGACGATGCCGAAGCCCATCTTCTCGTCCTCGTCGAGGTCCTTCTTGCCGTACAGCGGGCCGCGGGTGCCGACGTGGGAGAGGGCGGAGGTGTCGAGAATGCCCTCCTCAACGGCGCGCCGGAACGGGGTGCCGTGGGTGTACTCCGCACCGAAATAGGTGTCCCAGGTGTCCAGGTGCGCGTCGAAGTGGAGCAGTGCGACCGGGCCGTGCTTCTTCGCGAGCGAGCGCAGCAGCGGCAGGGCGATGGTGTGGTCGCCGCCGAGGGTCATCATCCGGGCGCCGGTGCCGAGCAGGTCGTCGGCCGCGGCCTCGATCGTCTCGACCGCCTCGTTGATGTTGAACGGGTTCGCGGCGATGTCACCGGCGTCGGCGACCTGCGCGAGCGCGAAGGGGGAGGCGTCCTGGGCCGGGTTGTAGGGGCGCAGCAGGCGCGAGGCCTCGCGGATGGCGTTGCCGCCGAAGCGGGCGCCGGGCCGGTAGGAGACGCCGGTGTCGAAGGGCACTCCGACCACGGCCACATCGGCGGTGCCGACCTCGTCGAGCCGGGGCAGCCGGGCGAAGGTGGCCGGTCCCGCGTAGCGCGGGACACGGGAGGAGTCGATGGGACCACGGGGCGCTGTGCTCATACGACGGTTGCCTCTCGGCGGTGCGGGTTCAGAAGGTACGGAACCGAGGGTAGGGAGAGCCGGGGATATCGAACATGTACGTTCCCGACGGCCGGGCCCCGCTATTTGGACACCGCGTCCATCGCGCACCGGTTCACGACACAATGGGCCCCATGCCGATACCCAGCCGTGCCGAACTGATCGACCACCTCGTCCGTACGCGCATCGCGGGCGATGTCGCCACGCCGCGGGAGAACAACCTCTCCCACTTCCGCAAGCTCGCGAACGGTGACCGCCGCTACTGGTTCGGGCTGGAGCTGGACGACCGGTGGACCGACGAGCAGGACGTGCTGGCCGTGATGGCGGAGCGCTGTGGCGTGGTCGACGATCCGCGGCACCGCACCGGCCAGGACACGATCGACCCGGCGCTGACCGTGGACGCCCTGGACCGGATGGCGACGGTGCTGCGCAAGGCGGTGGAGGACAGGCAGCGGGTGCTGTTCGCGACCGGGCATCCGGGCGGGCTGCTGGATGTGCACCGCCGCATCGCGGCCGCCGTGCGCGCCGCGGGCTGCGAGATCATGGTGATTCCGCCGGGGCTGCGGGCCGACGAGGGGTACGTGTTCCAGTTCTGCGATGTCGCCATGCTGGAGCGGGGTGCGACCCTGTGGCACACCCACTCCCCCGAACCGATGGCCGCGATCCTGGACGGCCTCGCGCGGGACGGCCGGGCGCTGCCGGATCTGGTGGTGGCCGACCACGGCTGGGCGGGCTGCGCGGGGCAGCGGGGCATCGACGCGATGGGGTTCGCGGACTGCAACGACCCGGCACTGTTCATCGCCGAGGCGGAAGGCACGCTGGCCGTCACGGTCCCGCTGGACGACCATGTGGTGGACCCGCGCTACTACGACCCGCTGACGGCGTATGTGATCGACGCGGCGGGCCTCACGGCTCAGCCCTGAGGGCCCGGCTCTCGGCCTCGAGGGCCGTGTTCCCGGCTCTGAAGGTCATGCTCCCCGGCCCTGAGGGCCGTACTCCCAGCCCTGAGGTCCCGGGTGAGGGAAGGGGGCCCGGCCCCGGGCCCCTCAGTGCTGAGAGGGCCGCCTCCTCGAGGAGCGGCGCCCCGAGAGCGGGCGGGGCCCCCGTAGAGAACCGCGCCCTGCAAGCGCCGGGGCGTGAGGGGAGCCGCGCACGGAGGAGGCCACCTCCTATGAGGGGCGGCCTCCTGTTCTGCCGGCGTCTGCGCCGGAAGGTGTCCGCGGAGTCGCCACGCCCTCCGCGGACCCCTCCGCTCACGCTCCGACCGTTCCTCCGCGGGCGGTCTCACCGCGCGGCACCCGGATCAGGCCCTCCTGGATGACGGAGATCGCCAGCTGCCCGTCGGCGGTGTAGATCCGGGCCTGGCCCAGTCCGCGCCCGCCCGAGGACGAGGGGCTGTGCTGGTCGTAGAGCAGCCACTCGTCGGCCCGGAAGGGGCGGTGGAACCACATGGCGTGGTCCAGGCTCGCGCCGACCACGTCACCGACGGCCCAGCCACCGCGGCCGTGGGCGAGCAGCACCGAGTCGAGCAACGTCATGTCCGAGACATACGTGGCGAGGCAGACATGGAGCAGCGGGTCGTCCGCGAGTTTGCCGTTCGTCCGGAACCAGACCTGTGACCTCGGGTCGCGCGGCCCCTGCGCCGCCGTGGCGTACGGGGGCTCCTCGACGTACCGGAGATCCACCGCCGCCCGTGCCTCCAGCAGCCGGTCCACCACGCCGGGATCGCTGAAGAGATGGGCGTGGCGGGGCAGCATCTCGGCGGCCGTCGGCAGCGTCTCCGGGTCGGGCGCGAGCGGCATCGGCGCCTGGTGCTCCAGCCCCTCCTCCGGTGTCTGGAAGGACGCGGAGAGGTGGAAGATCGGCTGCCCATGCTGGACCGCCACCACCCGGCGGGTGGTGAACGACCGACCGTCGCGGATTCTGTCGACGGAGTACACGATCGGCGCACCGGGGTCGCCGATCCGCAGGAAGTACGCGTGCAGGGAGTGCGCGGTGCGGTCCCCGGGGACGGTACGGCCCGCGGCGACCAGGGCCTGCGCCGCGACTTGCCCGCCGAACACGCGGGGCACGACGGCAGGACGGCTGTTGCCGCGGAAGATGTTCTCCTCGATCCGCTCGAGGTCGAGCAGATCGAGGAGCGATTGGAGTGATTCGTTCATCGGTCAACAGTCTGCCAGGTCCGTGTTACGTGACCGTGCCAGGTTGTTTTACAGCCCCATCGACTTGGCGATGATGGACCTCATGACCTCGCTGGTGCCGCCGTAGATGCGGTTGACGCGGTTGTCCGCGTACAGCCGGGCAATCGGGTACTCGTTCATGTAGCCGTAGCCGCCGTGCAGCTGGAGGCACCGGTCGATGACGCGGTGGGCGACCTCGGTGCAGAACAGCTTCGCGGAGGCGGCCTCGGCAGCGGTCAGCTCGCCCGCGTCCAGTGCCTCCAGGGCGCGGTCGGCGACGGCTTCGGCAGCATCCACCTCGGACTGGCAGGCGGCCAGCTCGAACTTGGTGTTCTGGAAGGACGCGACCGACTTGCCGAAGACCGTGCGCTCCTGCACGTACTCCTGGGCGAACCGGACGGCGGCCTTGGCCTGCGCGTACGAACCGAACGCGATGCCCCAGCGCTCGGACGGCAGGTTCTGTCCGAGGTAGTAGAAGCCCTTGTTCTCCTCGCCGAGCAGGTCCTCGACCGGGACCTTGACGTCGACGAAGGCCAGCTCGGCGGTGTCGGAGGTGCGCAGGCCGAGCTTGTCCAGCTTGCGGCCGATGGAGTAGCCCTCCGACTTGGTGTCCACCGCGAACAGGGAGATGCCGAAGCGGCGGTCGTCCTCGCGCGGGGCCGACGTGCGGGCGCACACGATCACGCGGTCGGCGTGGACGCCGCCGGTGATGAAGGTCTTGGCGCCGTTGAGGACGTAGTGGGTGCCGTCCTCGGAGAGCTTGGCGGTGGTCTTCATCCCGGCGAGGTCGGAGCCGGTGCCCGGCTCGGTCATCGCCAGCGCCCACATCTCCTCGCCGGTGGCGAACTTCGGCAGGAAGCGCTTCTTCTGCTCATCGGTGGCGAGCATCTTGATGTACGGCAGGCCGAGCAGCACGTGCGCGCCGGAACCGCCGAAGTTGACGCCGGCGCGCGAGGTCTCCTCGTAGAGCACGGCCTCGAACTTGTGCGTGTCCAGGCCCGCACCGCCGAACTCCTCGGGGACGTTGATCCCGAATATGCCCAGCTCGCCGAGCTTGTAGTAGAAGTCGCGCGGCGCCTGGCCCGCGGCGAACCACTCATCGTACACCGGCACGACCTCGGCCTCGATGAAGGCGCGGACGGTCTCCCGGAATGCCTCGTGGTCCTCGTTGAACACCGTGCGCCGCATCCGTGCGCCTCCTTCTTGCCGGCCGGCCGTCTATGAGCCGAGTCTTTTCTGTCTAAGCGCTTGCTCAGCAAAAGTTACCCGGCAGTCAGTGGAACTGTCCAGGGATCAGCCCAGAGGCGTCCGTCTCAGTGCCCGCCGGGCACCGAGAGAGTGTCCAGGGCCCCCAGCGCCAACCGGTGCAGCAGGGCGGCGGTGGCCGCGCGGCCGGGGAGGGTGGCGGGGCGACTGATGTGCGGCGTGGAGTTGAGCAGGCCGAAGACGGCATGGACCGCCGCTCGGACCTCGGACTCCGCGGCCCGGGGATGGATCTCGCGGACGGTCTCGACCCACAGCTCCACGTACTGCCGCTGGAGCTGGCGCACCAGCTTGCGGTCGCTGTCGCGCAGCCGGTCCAGCTCGCGGTCGTGCAGCGTGATCAGCGGCCGGTCGTCGAGAGCGAAGTCGATATGCCCCTCGATGAGCGCGTCGAGTACGGCCTCGGGGGGCCCGGCCGTCTCCATGACCCTCCGCTTGCCACCCGCGAGCAGGCGGCCGCTGATGCCGACCAGCAGCTCGGCGAGCATCGCGTCCTTGCCGGGGAAGTGGCGGTACAGCCCGGGGCCGCTGATACCGACGGCGGCACCTATCTCGTCGACGCCCACCCCGTGGAAGCCGCGCTCGGCGAAGAGCCGGGCGGCCTCCTTGAGGATCTGGTCTCGCCGGGTCGGGGCCGCGGTCCTGGCGGCAGCGTTGGGGCTCATGGGAATTCATTCTAGACAGCGCGGTTAGCGCTCGTTAACCTGGAGGCAATGCGTTAACGCTCATTAACCGAGCAAGGGAGCTCGAGGAGATGCAGCAGGCACCCGCGTTGACCACCGCCGCGGACCCGGCGTCCGACGCCTGGCGGACCAACGAAGCGGCACACCGGGAGCTCTCGGCACAGCTGCGCGAGACGCTGGCCGGCACCCGGCTGGGCGGCGGCGAGAAGGCCCGCGCACGGCACACCGCCCGCGGCAAGCTGCTGCCCCGGGACCGGGTGGACACCCTGCTCGACCCGGGCTCGCCGTTCCTGGAGCTGGCGCCGCTGGCGGCCGAGGGAATGTACGGCGGGCAGGCCCCGGCGGCGGGCGTGATCGCCGGTATCGGCCGGGTCGCGGGCCGCGAGGTGGTGATCGTCGCCAATGACGCCACGGTCAAGGGCGGCACGTACTACCCGATGACCGTGAAGAAGCATCTGCGGGCCCAGGAGGTGGCGCTGGAGAACCGGCTGCCGTGCGTGTATCTGGTGGACTCCGGCGGCGCCTTCCTCCCCCTGCAGGACGAGGTCTTCCCCGACCGCGAGCACTTCGGCCGGATCTTCTACAACCAGGCGCGGATGTCCGGAGCGGGGATTCCGCAGATCGCCGCGGTCCTCGGATCGTGCACGGCGGGCGGGGCGTACGTCCCGGCGATGAGCGACGAGGCGGTCATCGTGCGCGGGCAGGGCACGATCTTCCTGGGAGGGCCGCCGCTGGTGAAGGCGGCGACGGGCGAGGTCGTGACCGCCGAGGAGCTGGGCGGCGGCGAGGTGCACTCGCGGATCTCCGGTGTGACCGACCACCTCGCGGAGGACGACGCGCACGCGCTGCGGATCGTCCGGACGATCGTGGCGTCGCTGCCCGCGCGGGGGCCGCTGCCGTGGTCGGTGGAGCCGGTCGAGGAGCCGAAGGCGGATCCCGCGGGGCTGTACGGAGCGGTGCCGGTGGACTCCCGCACGCCGTACGACGTGCGGGAGGTGATCGCGCGCCTCGTGGACGGCTCGCGGTTCGCCGAGTTCAAGGCCGAGTTCGGCACGACGCTGGTGACGGGGTTCGCCCGTATCCACGGCCACCCGGTCGGGATCGTGGCCAACAACGGCATTCTGTTCTCCGAATCCGCCCAGAAGGGCGCCCATTTCATCGAGCTGTGCGACCAGCGCGGCATCCCTCTGCTGTTCCTGCAGAACATCTCGGGCTTCATGGTGGGGCGGAGCTACGAGGCGGGCGGCATCGCGAAGCACGGCGCCAAGATGGTGACGGCGGTGGCCTGCACCCGCGTACCGAAGCTGACGGTCGTCATCGGCGGGTCGTACGGCGCGGGCAACTACTCGATGTGCGGGCGCGCCTATTCACCGCGATTCCTGTGGATGTGGCCCAACGCCAAGATCTCGGTGATGGGCGGCGAGCAGGCAGCCTCCGTGCTGGCGACCGTCAAGCGGGACCAGATGGAGGCGGCGGGCGAGGAGTGGAGTATCGAGGACGAGGAGGCCTTCCGGGCGCCGATCCGCGAGCGGTACGAGTCCCAGGGGAACGCCTACTACGCCACGGCGCGGCTGTGGGACGACGGGGTCGTCGACCCGCTGGAGACCCGCACGGTGCTGGGGCTGGCGCTGACCGCGTGCGCCAACGCGCCGCTGCCCGCGAAAGACCCTGCCGCACCCGGCTACGGCGTCTTCCGGATGTGAGGGGGGCCATGACGATGTTCGAGACGGTGATGGTGGCCAACCGCGGCGAGATCGCGGTCCGTGTCATCCGCACGCTCCGGGCGATGGGAATCCGCTCGGTCGCCGTGTTCAGCGACGCCGACGCCGACGCCCGTCATGTCGCCGAGGCGGACACGGCGGTCCGTATCGGCCCGGCCTCCGCGGCGGAGAGCTATCTCTCGCCCGCCCGGCTGCTGGAGGCCGCGGCCCGTACGGGCGCCGAGGCCGTCCACCCGGGTTACGGCTTCCTGGCGGAGAACGCCGCCTTCGCGCGGGCGTGCGCCGACGCCGGGCTCGTCTTCATCGGGCCGCCGGCCTCCGCGATCGAGCTGATGGGCGACAAGATCCGGGCCAAGGAAACAGTGCGGGCGGCGGGCGTGCCGGTCGTACCTGGCTCCTCGGGCGGCGGGCTCACCGACGCGGAACTCGCCCTGGCGGCCCGGGAGATCGGGATGCCGGTCCTGCTCAAGCCCTCCGCGGGCGGCGGCGGCAAGGGGATGCGGCTGGTGCGCGCCGAAGCGCTGCTCGCCGACGAGATCGCGGCCGCGCGGCGTGAGGCGCGCGGTTCCTTCGGCGATGACACGCTGCTGGTCGAGCGGTGGATCGACAGCCCGCGCCATATCGAGATCCAGGTACTGGCCGACGGGCACGGGCAGGTGGTGCACCTCGGCGAGCGGGAGTGCTCACTGCAACGCCGCCATCAGAAGATCATCGAGGAGGCGCCGAGCCCGCTGCTGGACACCGCCACCCGCGAGGCCATGGGCGCGGCGGCGGTCCAGGCCGCCCGCTCGTGCGGATACACGGGCGCGGGCACGGTCGAGTTCATCGTCCCGGGCGGCGGCGCTTCCCCGGCCACCGCAGGGGGCGCTCCCACCGCCTTCTACTTCATGGAGATGAACACCCGTCTCCAGGTCGAGCACCCGGTCACGGAGCTCATCACGGGCCTGGACCTGGTCGAATGGCAGGTCCGTACCGCCGCCGGTGAGCCCCTGCCGTTCGCCCAGCGGGACATCGGCCTCACCGGGCACGCGGTGGAGGCCCGCATCTGTGCGGAGGCCGCCCGGGCCGCGGGAGACCGGGTGGACTTCCTCCCGTCCGCGGGCACCGTACGGGCGCTGGGCGAGCCGACGGGCGAGGGCGTGCGGGTGGACTCCGGTCTCCGCGCGGGTACCGAGGTCGGCACCTCGTACGATCCGATGCTCGCCAAGGTCATCGCGTACGGCCCCGACCGGGGCACGGCACTGCGGCGTCTGCGTACGGCGCTCGCCGGCACGGCGGTCCTCGGGGTGGACACGAACACGGGTTTCCTGCGGCGGCTGCTGGCGCACCCGGACGTGGTCTCCGGCGACCTGGACACGGGACTCGTCGACCGCGATGCGGTCTCCTTGGTGCCGCTGGGCGTTCCGGACGAGGTGTACGCCGCGGCAGCGCTCCTGCGCCATGCGGCGCTGGAGCCCGGCGGTCTCCGCCCGGGGGCGGCCGGTCTGTGCAGTGCCGCGGCCGATTCCCCGGGAGCGGGGGCCCTTCCCGGCGGAGCCGGGGCAGGCGCCGGGGGTTCCGGCGGGGGGAGTTCCGGCCCGGTCCACACCGCTTCTGTTCAGCACACGGCGTCCGGGCAGCCGTCTGTGCACGCTTCCGTTCAGCACATGGCGTCGGTTCGGCACCCGTCTGCGGACGCGGCGGGGAGCGGGAGCGGTGGGGAGACGGCCTGGACCGACCCGTTCTCCGTCCCCAGCGGATGGCGGCTGGGCGGCGAGCCCGCGTGGACGGTGCATCATCTGCGCGTACCCGGACACGATCCTGTGGCCGTCCGCGTACGCGGCAGCTCCGCGGGCGCCCACGTGCGCGTGGGCGACGGCGCGCCCGTGGCCGCTCGGCTGGTCGCGGCTGGGGACGGTGCCCTTTCCGGAGGCCAGGGTGGAGCGTCGCCGGCGGTGGCCCCCGCGGGTGGCGGTCCCGCCCCGGCGCGAGGCGGGGCGGGCCGCCCCGTGCGGGTGCTGCTGGAGTGGGACGGCATCACCCACATGTTCGTCACACCGCCGGGCCCCGGGGGACACTGGCTGGGGCGGGACGGCGACAGCTGGCACGTCCAGGACCACGACCCGGTCGCCGCAGCCCTCCAAGGTGCCGCCGGTGCACACGGTGTGGACGCACTGACCGCGCCCATGCCGGGCACCGTCACGGTCGTGAAGGCGGCCGTCGGTGACGAGGTCGTCGCCGGTCAGAGCCTGCTGGTCGTGGAGGCGATGAAGATGGAACACATCATCTCCGCTCCGCACTCCGGCGTTGTCACGGAACTCGATGTGAGCCCTGGCAGCACGGTCGCCATGGATCAGGTGCTGGCCGTGGTCGACCCGTCCGAGGCCCCGTCCGAGCCCCGGCAGGGCGCGCCGTACGACGCCCCGCGCGCCACCCCGCACGAGGAAGGGGCCGAGTGATGATCGAGGGACTGCCCATGCGGGTGCCCGCAGCCGGTCTCCCGGCCCGGGTCCGTATCCACGAGGTCGGTCCCCGGGACGGGCTGCAGAACGAACCGATGGTCGTCCCGGTCCAGGTGAAGGCCGACTTCATCCAGCGACTGGCGGATGCGGGGCTCGGCACCATCGAGGCCACGAGCTTTGTGCACCCCCGGCGGGTGCCCCAGCTCGCCGACGCCGAGGAGCTGATGCCGATGCTCGACGGCGTCGCCGCCCGGCTGCCGGTCCTGGTCCCCAACGAGCGCGGTCTCGCACGGGCCATGGCACTCGGCGTACGCGAGATCGCGGTCTTCGGCAGTGCGACCGAGTCGTTCGCCAAGGCCAACCTCAACCGCTCCGTGGACGAGTCCATCGCGATGTTCACCCCGGTGGTCGCCGGGGCGCGGGATGCAGGTCTGCGGGTGCGCGGCTACCTGTCCATGTGCTTCGGCGACCCATGGGAGGGGGCGGTGCCGATCGCCCAGGTCGTCCGGGTCAGCCGCAGCCTCATCGACCTCGGGTGCGACGAGTTGAGCCTCGGCGACACCATCGGCGTGGCCACCCCGGGCCATGTCCAGGAACTCCTCTCCGCCCTCAACGAGAACGGAATCCACACCGACCGCGTCGCTGTGCACTTCCACGACACCTACGGCCAGGCGCTCGCCAACACCCTCGCCGCGCTGCGGCACGGCGTTCGCACCATCGACGCCTCCGCCGGAGGTCTCGGCGGCTGCCCGTACGCGAAGAGCGCGACCGGAAACCTCGCCACCGAAGACCTCGTATGGATGCTGCACGGACTCGGCATCGAGACCGGGGTCGATCTCGGCCGTCTCACCGCCACCAGCGTGTGGATGGCCGCTCATCTGGGCCGACCCAGCCCGTCCCGCACCGTCCGTGCCCTGTCGGGCACCGCCTCCCACCAGGAGATGTGACGCCATGTCGATCGACCACCGCCTCTCCCCCGAGCACGAGGAACTCCGCCGCACCGTGGAGGAGTTCGCGCACGCCGTCGTCGCGCCCAAGATCGGGGAGTTCTACGAGCACCACGAGTTCCCTTACGAGATCGTCCGCGAGATGGGCCGGATGGGTCTGTTCGGGCTGCCCTTCCCCGACGAGTACGGGGGGATGGGCGGCGACTACCTCGCCCTCGGACTCGCCCTCGAGGAGCTCGCCCGGGTGGACTCCTCCGTGGCGATCACCCTGGAAGCGGGCGTCTCCCTGGGCGCCATGCCCGTCTTCCGGTTCGGCACGGAGGAGCAGAAGCGCGAGTGGCTGCCGCGGCTGTGCTCCGGCGAGATCCTCGGGGCGTTCGGGCTGACCGAGCCCGAGTGCGGCTCGGACGCCGGCGGCACCCGGACCACGGCCCGGCTCGACACGGCCACCGACGAATGGGTGATCAACGGCACCAAGTGCTTCATCACCAACTCGGGCACGGACATCACCGGCATGGTGACGGTCACGGCCGTCACCGGCCGTAAGCCCGACGGAAGCCCGGAGATCTCCTCGATCATCGTGCCCTCCGGTACGCCCGGCTTCACCGTCGCCGCCCCGTACTCGAAGGTCGGCTGGAACGCCTCCGATACCCGCGAACTGTCCTTCTCCGACTGCCGGGTCCCGGCGGCGAACCTGCTGGGCGAGGAGGGCCGGGGCTACGCCCAGTTCCTGCGGATACTGGACGAGGGCCGGATCGCGATCTCCGCGCTGGCCACCGGCCTCGCCCAGGGCTGTGTCGACGAGTCGCTGGCGTACGCCAAGACCCGGCAGGCGTTCGGAAGGCCGATCGGAGCGAACCAGGCCATCCAGTTCAAGCTGGCGGACATGGAGATGCGGGCGCACACGGCGCGTATCGCCTGGCGCGATGCCGCCTCCCGGCTGGTGCACGGCGAACCGTTCAAGAAGGAGGCGGCGCTGGCCAAGCTCTACTCCTCGGAGATCGCCGTGACCAACGCGCGGGAGGCCACCCAGATCCACGGCGGATACGGGTTCATGAACGAGTACCAGGTGGCCCGTATGTGGCGTGACTCCAAGATCCTGGAGATCGGCGAAGGCACGAGCGAGGTCCAGCGCATGCTGGTGGCCCGCGAGTTGGGGCTCGTCGGCTGACCTCCGCGGCTGACCTCCGCCCCGACGACGGCCGTACGCGGCCTCGGCGCCGCGCCACACCCGGCGCCGCGCCCGCGGCCCGCCGCCGGGGCCGCGGCAGCGGTGCTCGCCGCACTTCTCGCCCCGGCGGCGCGGCTGGTACCGGCGCGATAGTGGGGGTGCGGTCACGGGCGGCGCCGGCCGGCCCGGGGAGCCGGGCTCACCGACCCGCCGCGCGTACCAGCCGGGCGAGGGGCCGCCGCACAGGTGGCGTCGGCCCGGTGACCGACCCGGGAACCCGCCGAGCGGTCACCGCGCGGGCCACGGCACCTGGGGCGAGCGGTAGTAGTCGATGCCCAGTGCCGACCAGCGTGGCCCCTGCGCGGCGAGGCGGCTGCGGTAGGAGTCCCAGTTGTGCGTGGACACCGGCGACCAGCCCAGTTCCGCGATGCCCGGCAGCCGCGGGAAGGCCATGAACTCGATGTGGTCGCTGGTCGAGAGGGTCTCCGACCACAGCGGAGCCTCCACTCCGAGCACGGCCGAGGACGGTGCGCCCTTGACGTAGCTGCCCGGGTCCCAGTCGTAGGCCTGACGGACCTCGACATGGCCCGCCCACTCCAGCCCGAGCGGGGTGTCCTTGGTGTACTTCATATCGAGATAGGCACGGTTGGCGGGCGAGAGCACCAACCGGGTCCCCGACGCGGCCGCGTCCACGACCTCCTGCTCGGCGCCGGAGGTGCCCCAGTACTGTGCCACCGCGCGCTCGGCGGGCCTGGCCCCGGTCAGCTGGTGCCAGCCGACGACCGTCTTGTCGTACCGGGCGACGGTCCGCTGCGCCCGGTCCATGAAGGCGACGTAGTCCTCATGGCTGGTCGAGTGGGCCTCGTCCCCGCCGATGTGGAGATAACGGCCGGGCGTCAGCGCGGCGAGCTCCCTCACCACGTCATCCACGAAGTCATAGGTGACGTCCTTGGGCACGCACAGCGAGCTGAAGCCGACATTCGTGCCGGTGTAGAGCGGCGGGGCGACGCCGTCGCAGTTCAGCTCGGCATACGACGCCAGGGCCGCGTTGGTGTGCCCCGGCATATCGATCTCCGGGACCACCTCCAGATGGCGGTCGGCGGCGTAGCGCAGGATGTCGCGGTAGTCGCGCCGGGTGTAGTGGCCCCCGGGGCCGCCGCCGACCTGGGTGCTGCCCCCGTGGGCCGCCAGCCGGGGCCAGGAGTCGATGGCGATACGCCAGCCCTGGTCGTCCGACAGATGCAGATGCAGCTTGTTGATCTTGTAGAGCGCCAACTGGTCGATATAGAGCTTCACCTGATCGACGGTGAAGAAGTGCCGTGCGACATCGAGCATCGCACCGCGGTAGGCGTAGCGCGGGGCATCGGTGATCGTGCCACCTGCGACCTTCCAGGGGCCCGGCCGGAGGCCGTCCTCCTCGATGGAGGCGGGCAACAGCTGCCGCAGGGTCTGGATGCCGTGGAAGAGCCCTGCCGCTCTGCGCGCGCTGATGATCACGGAGTCGCGGGAGGAGTGGAGGCGGTAACCCTCACCGCCCAGCCCTCCGTCGTTGGCGCCGAGGGCACGGGCACCGAGCCGGAGCACGATGCCGCCGCGCCCGCCCTGCGAGGTGACGGGCAGGGCGTAACCCGTGGACGGGCGCAGCACCCGCGCCAGGTACTCCCCCGCCTTCCGGGCCTCGCGCGAGTGACCGGGCACCCGAATACGGGTCCCCGCGCCGATCTCGTACGGCAGGCCGCCCGGCCGGACGGAGGCGGGTGCGGGCACGACCCGGCCGAGCGGGGTGACGCCTGCGCCGTCATGAGCCGGCGCCGGTACGGGGGCAGCGGCTCCGGTGGCCGTCGCCCCCGCCGGCACCACGAGGAGGAGGGAGCAGAGCAGCAGGGGCAGTCGTCTCACTGAGCAGTCCCTTCGACGATCTTCGAGGGGGGCTACGTACCGGCGGATGGAGCGACCGCACGGTCACCATGAGTACCGCGAGCCTCACACATGGTCAAGGTGTAGACCTTTTCGGAGTCCACGTGTCACGAACCCTGGAGCAAGCGACCAGGACAACACGAGCACGCCGACGCTCCTCGGACACCACCGGGTGAGGCGATCCCCGGCGATCCGGACCGCTCGCCACCCCGATGGCCCACCCTTCGACCCGCCCCTGCCCGATATCGGGCAGGTTTCTTGCAAAAGTGGTGCCGCCACAGCAATATCAACGGGTGCTCGATCGCCCCGCGTCCCATGACGACCTCGTCGACCACCTGGTCCGCAGCACGCCGCTCCAGCGCGGCGAGGCAGCCCGGGTGGTGCTGGACGTGCTGGCGTACTTCGACGAGACGATCGAGGCGTTCGTCCGCCGCCGCCACCGCGAGCTGCAGGCCAGAGGGCTGAGCAACGCGGACATCTTCGAGCGGATCACGGAGGAGCTGCCGTATCGCGCGGTGGCGCCGCCCGAGCTCTCGCTGCGGCAGCTACGCCGCATCGTCTACGGCTGATACGGCTCACGCAGCCGGACAGCGGCCGGCCGGCCGACGCCCGACGGCCGGCCGACAACGGAACAGCTGAACCCGACCCGGCCGACCCAGCCAGTCGGGCCCCGAACGAAGCAACGTGGAACGTGGGAGGGACAGGTCCTATGTGCGGGATCGTCGGATATATCGGTAAGCGCGATGTCGCTCCGCTGCTGCTGGAAGGCCTGCAGCGACTGGAGTACCGCGGCTACGACTCCGCCGGCCTGGCCGTCAGCGGCAAGAGCGGCGCCCTGAAGACCGTCAAGGCCAAGGGGCGAGTGCGCGAGCTGGAAGCGAAGCTCCCCAAGCGCTTCACCGGCACCACCGGCATCGCCCACACCCGCTGGGCCACCCATGGTGCGCCGAACGACGAGAACGCCCACCCCCATCTGGACACCGACGGCAAGGTCGCTCTCGTTCACAACGGCATCATCGACAACGCCTCCGAGCTGCGCGCCAAGCTCACCGCCGACGGTGTCGAGTTCGCCTCCGAGACCGACACCGAGGTCCTCGCCCACCTCATCGGCCGCTCGCAGGCCGAGACGCTCGAGGAGAAGGTGCGCCAGGCGCTGCGGCTGATCGAGGGCACCTACGGCATCGCCGTACTGCACGCCGAGTTCCCGGACCGGATCGTCGTCGCCCGCAACGGCTCTCCCGTGGTGCTGGGCATCGGCGAGCACGAGATGTTCGTCTCCTCCGACGTGGCCGCGCTCGTCAGCCACACGCGCCAGGTCGTCACCCTGGACGACGGCGAGATGGCCACCCTGAAGGCCGACGACTACCGCACGTACACCACCGAGGGCAGCCGCACCACCGCCTCCCCGACGACCGTGGAGTGGGCAGCCGAGTCGTACGACATGGGCGGCCACGACACGTATATGCACAAGGAGATCTCCGAGCAGGTCGACGCCGTGGACCGCGTGCTGCGTGGCCGGATCGACGACCGCTTCTCCACCGTGCACCTCGGCGGGCTGAACCTGGACGCCCGCGAGGCGCGCGGCGTGCGGCGGGTGAAGATCCTCGGCTGCGGCTCGGCCTACCACGCCGGGCAGATCGGCGCCCAGATGATCGAGGAACTGGCCCGTATCCCGGCCGACGCCGAGCCGGCGAGCGAGTTCCGCTACCGCAACGCCGTCGTCGACCCGGAGACGCTCTACATCGCGGTCAGCCAGTCCGGTGAGACATACGACACACTGGCCGCCGTTCAGGAGCTGAAGCGGAAGGGCGCCCGGGTCCTGGGCGTCGTGAACGTCGTGGGCAGCGCCATCGCCCGCGAGACCGACGGCGGCGTGTACGTGCACGCGGGCCCGGAGGTCTGCGTCGTCTCCACCAAGTGCTTCACCAACACCGCTGTCGCCTTCGCCCTGCTCGCCCTCCACCTCGGCCGGATCCGGGACCTCTCCGTCGCCGACGGGAAGCGGATCATCGCCGGCCTGCGCAAGCTGCCCGACCAGATCGCCGAGATCCTGGGCGACGAGGAGAAGATCAAGAAGCTGGCGGCCGAGTACGCGGGGGCCAAGAGCATGATGTTCGTCGGTCGGGTGCGGGGCTTCCCGGTGGCGCGTGAGGCCTCCCTGAAGCTCAAGGAGGTGTCGTATGTGCACGCCGAGGCCTACCCGGCCTCGGAGTTGAAGCACGGGCCGCTGGCGCTGATCGAGCCCGAGGTGCCCACCGTCGCGATCGTCCCGGACGACGACCTGCTCGAGAAGAACCGGGCGACGCTGGAGGAGATCAAGGCCCGCAGTGGCCGGATCCTGGCCGTGGCGCACCGGGAGCAGGAGAAGGCCGACCACACGATCGTGGTCCCTCGCAACGAGGTGGAGCTGGACCCGATCCTGATGGGCATCCCGCTGCAACTCCTCGCCTACCACTCGGCGCTGGCGCTGGGCCGGGACATCGACAAGCCGCGGAACCTCGCGAAGTCGGTCACGGTCGAGTAGGCCGCCACCCCTCGCCGACCGGCGGCGTCGACGGCGAGGGGTACCGAGAGGAGATCGCGCGGATCGAGTCACGGGGCTCGGTCCGCGCGACTCATGGCACGGCTCGAACACACCACCCGGAAACACGGCTCGAAATACACGTTCGGAACTCGGCTCGAAAACGCGGCTCCACCACGGGTTCAGAACACGTGAGGAGAATCACGCGCGCCAGCCATCGGCGCCATCCGCCGTGTCCCGGACAGCGATTGAGGGCGTTGAAGGCGTCGAGCTACGGGATCACCACGACGGGGCGTTGGGCCCGCCGCGCAAGACGTCCCGCCACCGAGCCGAAGATCCGGCCGACCAGTCCATGGGTGGAGCCGACCACGATCGCGTCGGCGGAGTATTCCCGGCCGACCTCCTCCAGCTCGTGGCAGATGTCCCCGCCCCGTTCCACGAGGATCCAGGGGACCTCGCCGAGATAGTCCGCGCAGGCGAGTTCGAGGCCGAGCACTTCGGTGCGGTGGTCCGGCACGTCCACGAAGACCGGCGGTTCGCAGCCCGCCCACACGGTCGTCGGCAGTCGGTTGGCCACATGCACGATGATCAGGCCGGACCGTGAGCGCCGGGCCATGCCGATGGCGTAGGCGAGGGCTCGCTCACTGGAGGTGGAGCCGTCGAAGCCGACGACCACTCCATGCTGGAACGCCGGATCGCAGGAGTGGCGTGTCTCTTCCGCCGCTTCGAGGTTCGCCGTGGGATCAGCGACCTGCTTGCGGTCCGCGGGTTCGGGGATTTCGTGACCGGCCATCGGTGTCTCGGCGAAGGAAGTCCTCGTGGAAGGGAACGACGGTTGACGGAGCGGGGTCGGAGCGGGTGGATAGTCCGGGAATCATCTTCCCAAGCCCTTACCCACAAGGGTACGGCGACACTCCCCGCCTGCCCAGGGCCTGCCCCGTCGAGCGGGGCGAACCACCGCGGCAGCCGCTCGCGCGGCTTCCGGGAGCATGCCGGAGCCGAGCCCGTAGCGCAATGCCTCCCGACGATCCCACCGTGCCGCTCGGCACCGACGGGCCCTCCGCGGGAGGCTTACCGCCACCGGAAACCGCGGGCCCTGCGGCCGGGCCTCCATCTCCCGCCGGGACACGGAGGGCGCTGCCCTGGCGAAGGGGGCACGGGAAGCACGGGGGGCCAGAGGACCCGGGGAGCGTACGCCGGGAGTTCCACAGTATCGCCCGCGCGACACCGAGTCTTTTCGGCCAACTTCGCGCCACCGTACCCGCCTTGCAGAACCGTGCCGCCAACCCCCGTTCGACCTGCGGGGGAAAGGGGCGCCAGCGGCGCACGCACCCTACAGTGATGGGGCAAGGGCGGGAGGCGTACTTCCCAGCGGCGCTGCCGAGTGCAACGCTTCGTGATCGAATGCTTCACGCCAAGTTGTCATGTCGACATAGCGGTGGGTGGTGAACTTGTCACGCCGACCTCGTACGACACAGTAGATTCGATCTTGGCCATTCACGGCGGGGGACTTGTGCAGGACCGAGGGGAAACGTGCAGGACCGAGAGGACGCGACCACCGAGGGGGGCTTAGAGCCATGAGCCAGGACTCCACGACCGCACCGGAGGCCGCGCGGAAGCTGTCCGGACGCCGCCGCCGGGAGATCGTCGCAGTGCTGCTCTTCAGCGGCGGGCCCATCTTCGAAAGCTCCATCCCGCTTTCCGTGTTCGGCATCGACCGCCAGGACGCGGGAGTCCCGCGGTACCGGCTGTTGGTGTGCGCCGGTGAGGACGCCCCGCTGCGGACCACAGGGGGGCTCGAACTGACCGCGCCATACGGCCTGGAGGCGCTGGCCAGGGCCGGCACCGTGGTCGTACCGGCCTGGCGGTCGATCACGTCGCCACCACCACCGGAGGCGCTGGAGGCGCTGCGCCGCGCCCATGAGGAGGGCGCGCGGATCGTCGGGCTGTGCACCGGGGCGTTCGTGCTGGCCGCGGCCGGGCTGCTGGACGGCCGGCCGGCCACCACGCACTGGATGTACGCGCCGACGCTCGCCAAGCGGTATCCATCCGTCCATGTGGACCCGCGGGAGCTCTACGTGGACGACGGGGATGTGCTCACCTCCGCCGGGACCGCGGCGGGCATCGATCTGTGCCTCCATGTGGTGCGCACGGACCACGGCACCGAGGCGGCCGGCGCACTGGCCCGCCGCCTCGTCGTACCGGCGCGCCGCAGCGGCGGGCAGGAGCGCTACCTGGACAGGTCTTTACCCGAGGAGATCGGCGCGGACCCGCTCGCCGAGGTCGTCGCGTGGGCGCTCGAGCATCTGCACGAGCAGTTCGACGTGGAGACCCTGGCCGCCCGCGCCTATATGAGCCGCCGCACGTTCGACCGGAGGTTCCGTTCCCTCACTGGGAGCGCTCCCCTCCAGTGGTTGATCACTCAGCGGGTACTCCAGGCCCAGCGGCTCCTGGAGACCTCCGACTACTCCGTCGACGAGGTGGCCGGGCGCTGCGGATTCCGCTCGCCGGTCGCGCTGCGCGGCCACTTCCGGCGGCAGCTGGGGTCCTCCCCGGCGGCCTACCGGGCGGCGTACCGCGCGCGGCGACCGCAGAACAGCACGTCGGAGCGGCCGGACCACCGGCTGGAGACCGCCGAACAGCGGCATGCCGAGCCGGTGGGCGCCTCCGTCGGGCTGCGCAGTTCCGGGTCGGTTGGCGGCCCGTCCGCGGGGTCCGACCGGGGTAAGCCGGACTCCGATGTGTATTTTCCCCGCCTCCCGGAGCAGGGCGGCGGCCGGAATCCGGGGCGCCCGGCGGTGCCCGGTCAGCGGGACCGCCCCGTAGGGTGAGACACATGAACGATCGCATGGTGTGGATCGACTGCGAGATGACCGGCCTCTCGCTGTCGGGTGACGCACTCATCGAGGTGGCCGCGCTGGTCACCGACTCGGAGCTGAACGTACTCGGCGAGGGTGTGGACATCGTGATCCGCCCGCCCGCCGAGGCGCTCGTGAGCATGCCCGAGGTGGTGCGGCAGATGCACACCTCCTCCGGGCTGCTCGCGGAGCTGGACGGCGGCACGACGCTGGCGGACGCCGAGGCGCAGGTGCTGGCGTACATCCGCGAGCATGTACCGGAGCGCGGCAAGGCGCCGCTGTGCGGAAACTCGGTCGGCACGGACCGCGGCTTCCTGCTGCGCGACATGCCGAAGCTGGAGGATTATCTGCATTACCGGATCGTGGATGTGTCGTCGATCAAGGAGCTGGCCCGTCGGTGGTACCCGCGGGCGTACTTCAACAGTCCGGAGAAGAACGGCAACCACCGGGCTCTCGCCGATATCCGCGAGAGCATCGCCGAGCTGCGGTACTACCGGGAGGCGGTCTTCGTGCCGCAGCCGGGGCCGGACTCGGAGACAGCGAAGGTCATCGCGGCGAAGCATGTGCTTCCCGCGAAGGTCCAGGCGGAGTAACGCCTCGCTCCCGGGCGGCCCAAACCCGGGAGCGAGCACCCCCGGGGACCCTGTACACTTTTTCTCGGCCGGTGCGAAAAGAAGCGCCGGTCGTGGTGGGTATAGCTCAGCTGGTAGAGCACCTGGTTGTGGTCCAGGATGTCGCGGGTTCGAGTCCCGTTACTCACCCTGAACGATCAAGGCCCGGCTTGTGGAAACAGGCCGGGCCTTCCTCGTACACGAGGTGCGCCAGGAGCTGCGGGAACACGGTGGGAACATCCGCTGGATAGGTCCCTCTCGTCCGGCGGACCGGGGCTCGGCGCCTCAGGACGAGCGCGGAACCCGTTCAGGACGGGTCCGGAACAAGCCGAGGACGGGCTCACGACGACTTCCGGATCACGAGCTCGGTGGGCAGCACGAGCTGCGGCCGTGCGAAGGTGCGCTCGGCGATCTCCTCCAGGAGGACCCGGGCCATCGCCCGCCCCATCTCCTCGGTCGGCTGACGGACGCTGGTCAGCGGCGGATCCATATGACGGGCGACAGCCGAGTCGTCGAACCCGACGAGGGCCACATCCTCGGGAACCCGCCGGCCTGCCTCGCGCAGCACCTGCCGGGCGCCCGCCGCCATGACGTCGGAGGCGGCGAAGACGGCATCGGGACCGGGCCCCCGGCCCAGCAGCTCGCGCATCGCACGGCGGCCGCCGTCCTCGGTGAAGTCGGCGGCGGCGACCATGGCCTCGTCGACCGCAAGGTCCGCGTCCCGGTGCGCCCGGTGATAGCCGTCGAGCCGGCACTGGGCCACGTACATGTCGCCGGGGCCCGTGATCGTGGCGATCCGGCGGCGGCCGCGCTCGATCAGGTGCTCGACCGCCGCGCGGGCGCCTCCGACATTGTCCGAATCGACGTACGAGACCGACTCACGGGCCGAGCGGCGGCCGCTGAGCACGGCGGGCATCTCGATCCTCTCCAGAAGGTCGGGGAGCGGGTCATCGGCGTGTACGGAGACCAGCAGGACGCCGTCGACTCGGTGCCCGCTCAGATACTGGGCGAGTCGCTGGCGCTCCTTGGGCGTACGGATCAGGGTGAGCAACAACTGCAGGTCGGTGTCGGCGAGTTCCGCTCCGACGCCACGGATGATGTCGGAGAAGTACGGCTCGGCGAAGAGTCTCGTCTCCGGCTCGGGGATGACGAGGGCGACGGCATCGGCGCGGTTGCCGGCGAGCGCGCGGGCGGCCCGGTTCGGCACATATCCCAGATCGGCGACGGCCTGTTCGACCGCGGCTCGGGTCCGGGCACTGACCCGTGGCGAACCATTGATCACCCGGGAGACGGTGCCTCGGCCGACTCCGGCGCGCGCGGCGACCTCCTCCAGGGTGGGTCTGCCACCCCTCCGTCCGATCGGTGCCATGTCCGCCTCCAGCCATAAGCCTTACATCGGGCGCCGCTGTGCCATTCAACATCACTTCGAGCTCGGCACGTTGCCTGCGCTCGCAGCCTTGACACCTCCACCGAAAACCCGCAACTCTTCAACACATCACGTCTGGGAGCGCTCCCAAGCTACCGGAGTCATCCGGAGTCATACCCATCCCGTACGTTCCCCGCCCGAGCCGCAGCTCCACCCTCTCCCTCTCCACATTCCCTGGCCGGGAGGGTACGTCCGTGCGCCGAGGAGGACGCAAATGCGCTCGAAGTCCCGTACGTCCCGCCGGGTGGCGGTCCTTTCGACCGTCGCCGCACTGGCCGCCGGCCTGCTCGCCGGCTGTGCCGAGGACCGCGAGGAACCGGGGGCGGCGAACCCGGGCGGCAAGGACAGCCGGGGCAGGACGACGGTCACGGTGGGCGTCTTCGGGGTCTTCGGCTACAAGCAGGCCGGACTGTACGACGAGTACGAGAGGCTGCACCCGGACGTCACGATCAAGGAGACCTCGATCGAGCGTGTCGACCAGTACTACCCGAATCTGCTCACCCATCTCGGAACCGGCAGCGGACTGCAGGACATTCAGGCCGTGGAGGTCGGCAATATCGCCGAGGTCGCGGCACGGCACTCCGCCGAGTTCGTCGACCTCGGCCAGGCGAAGGGTGTCGACAGAAACAGCTTCGTGCCGTGGAAGTGGGGGCAGGCGACGGCGAAGGACGGCAGAATGGTGGGCCTGGGGACCGACATCGGGCCGATGGCGATCTGCTATCGCAAGGACCTGTTCAAGAAGGCCGGGCTGCCGACCGCACGCGAGAAGGTCGGGAAGCTCTGGGCGGGCGACTGGCGGAAGTACCTCGGGACCGGCCGGGACTACATGGCGAAGGCACCGAAGGGCACGGCCTTCGTCGACGCCGCGGGCGGGGTCTACAACGCCGCCGTCTCGGGCAGCACCGAGCGCTATTACACCAGGAGCGGCAAGCTGATCTACAAGAACAGCCCGGCGGTCAAGGACGCCTGGAACCTGGCGATGGAGATCATCGACGGGGGAATGACCGCCAAGCTCAAGCAGTTCGACAAGGCCTGGGACCAGGCGTACGCGAACGCGCGCTTCGCCACCGTCCCCTGCCCGCCCTGGATGCTCGGCTACATCAAGGAGAAGGCCGGGGACAAGGGGGAGGACCAGTGGGACATCGCACCGGCGCCCAAGCCCGCCAACTGGGGTGGCTCCTTCCTGACGGTGCCGGAAGCGGCGAGGAACAGGACCGAGGCGGTCAAGCTGGCCGCCTGGCTGACCGCACCGGAGCAGCAGGCAAAGCTCTTCGAGAAGCAGGGCAGCTTCCCCAGCTCCCAGGCCGCGTACGGCCTCCCCGCGGTAGCCGGTGCCCGGCACGAGTACTTCGACGACGCCCCCATCGGCACGATCTTCGCCGAGGCGGCCAAGGGCATCCCGACGCTCGTCCTGGGTGAGAAGGACCTGACCATCCAGACGGCCATCACCGACGTCGGCATCCTGCAGGTCGAGCAGCAGGGGAGGACCCCCGCCGACGGGTGGGCGGCAGCGGTGAAGAACATCGACAACGCGCTGGACCAGTGACCGGGATGGCCGTCCAGTCCCGTACGGTCGCGCCTCCCGCAGGGCAGGGGGGCGCGCCCCTCCGCGCGGACCGCGCAGCGGAGCGGCGCAGCCGCCGCTACCGCCGCGATGTGCGCTGGAGCCCGTACGCCTTCGTCGCGCCCTTCTTCCTCTTCTTCAGCGCCTTCGGGCTGTTCCCTCTCCTCTACACCGGCTGGTCCTCCCTGCACCGGGTCTCGCTGCACGACCCCACGGCCATGGAGTGGGCGGGGCTGCACAACTACACCCGGCTGCTGGAGGACGAGTTCTTCTGGAACGCGCTGCGCAACACCTTCACCATCGGAGTGATGTCGACTGTTCCCCAGCTGCTGATGGCGCTCGGAATCGCCCACCTCCTCAACTACCGGCTGCGCGGCTCGACGTTCTTCCGGGTGGCGGTGCTCACGCCGTACGCCACCTCGGTGGCCGCCGCGACGCTGGTGTTCGTGCTGCTCTTCGGACGCGACTACGGGATGGTCAACTGGGCGCTGGGGCTGATCGGCATGGATGGCATCGACTGGCAGAACGGCGAGTGGAGTTCACAGCTGGCGGTGTCCTCGATCGTGATCTGGCGGTGGACGGGCTACAACGCACTGATCTATCTGGCCGCCATGCAGGCCGTACCCAAGGATCTGTACGAGTCGGCGGCCCTCGACGGAGCGTCCCGGTGGCAGCAGTTCCGCCATGTGACGATTCCGTCGCTGCGGCCGACGATCCTGTTCACCGTCGTCGTCTCCACGATCGGAGCCACCCAGCTCTTCGGTGAACCGCTGCTCTTCGGCGGGGCGGGCGGCGAGAAGGGCGGCGCCTCGCACCAGTTCCAGACGCTGGGCCTGTATCTGTACGAGCAGGGATGGTTCAACTTCCATCTCGGCCGGGCCGCCGCCATCGCCTGGACGATGTTCCTGATCCTGCTGCTGATCGCCGCGGTCAACTGGTTGATCGTGCGCCGGCTGCGGAAGAGCCGGTGAGGAGGCGCCATGACGGCCGTACACGCGGTTAAGACCGGTAGATCTGGTAGATCCCGTAAGTCCGGTAGTGCCGGTAGGCATTTGCATGGCGGCAGAATCACCTATGCCGTACTGATCGTCTTCACCGCGGGCTCCCTCTTTCCCCTGGTGTGGACGGCGATCGCCGCCTCCCGCACCACCACACGCCTCGCGGAGACCCCGCCGCCCTTCTGGTTCGGCGGCAATCTCCTCAAGAACATGGAGACGGCCTGGAGCAACGCCAACATGGGCCTGGCGCTGTTCAATACGACCCTGGTGGCTGGAACGATCACGGTCGGCACGGTGCTGTTCTCGACGCTCGCCGGATTCGCCTTCGCCAAGCTCCGTTTCCGGCTCAAGAACCTCCTGCTCGTGCTGACCATCGGCACCATGATGGTGCCGCCCCAGCTGAGCGTGGTGCCGCTCTTCATGACGATCGCCGAGCTGGAGTGGACGAACCAGCTCCAGGCGGTGATCCTGCCGACCCTCGTCGGCGCCTTCGGGGTGTTCTTCATGCGGCAGTACCTCATCGAGGCACTGCCCACCGAGCTGATCGAGGCGGCCCGGATGGACGGCGCCAACAGCCTGCGGGTCGTCCTCCACGTGGTCTTCCCGGCCGCTCGCCCCGCGATGGCCGTACTGGCCATGCTGACGTTCGTCCAGGCGTGGAACGACTTCTTCTGGCCGATCATCGCGCTGACCCAGGACAACCCGACCGTGCAGGTCGCGCTGACCGGTCTGGGCCGCGGCTACATTCCCGACCAGTCGGTCATCATGGCCGGTGCCCTGCTCGGCACCCTTCCGCTGCTGCTCGCCTTCACCCTCTTCGGCAAACAGATCGTCGGCGGCATCATGCAGGGCGCGGTCAAGGGCTGACCTTCCTCCCGGTATCGGGCTCTCCCCTTCTTCCCGTCTCCCCTTCTTCCCGTCTCCCCTTCTTCCCGTCTTCCCGTCTCCCCTTCTTCCCGTCTCCCCTTCTTCTCGCCCATCGCTTTCCGACTCTCCATGGGAGCGCTGTCATGACGTACCGCTTTCCGCCCGGCTTCCTGTGGGGCGCCGCCACCGCCGCGTACCAGGTCGAGGGTGCCGCTCAGGAGGACGGCCGCACGCCCTCCATCTGGGACACCTTCAGCCATACGCCCGGCAAGGTGGCCGACGGCGACACCGGTGACATCGCCGTCGACCACTACCACCGCTTCCGTGACGACGTGGGTCTCATGGCGAAGCTGGGGCTCGGCGCCTACCGTTTCTCCGTCTCCTGGCCCCGAGTGCAGCCCACGGGCCGGGGCCCCGGCTTCCAGCGCGGCCTCGACTTCTACCGGTCCCTCGTCGACGAGCTGCTCACCCAGGGCATCCAGCCGCTGCTGACGCTCTACCACTGGGATCTGCCGCAGGAACTGGAGTCGGCGGGCGGCTGGCCCGAGCGGGACACCGCGTACCGCTTCGCCGACTACGCGGCGATCGTGGCCGACGCCCTCGGCGACCGCGTCGAGATGTGGACGACTCTCAACGAGCCCTGGTGCAGCGCCTTTCTGGGCTACGGGTCGGGAGTGCACGCCCCCGGCCGCACCGATCCGGTGGCGGCCCTGCGCGCCGCACACCATCTCAACCTCGCCCACGGCCTCGGCGCCCAGGCGCTGCGCTCCGCCCTGCCCTCCCGCGGCCGGCTCGCGGTCAGCCTCAACCCCGCTGCCGTACGGGCCCGTACGCAGGCGCCCGGGGATCTCGACGCTCAGCGGCGGATCGACGCCCTCGCCACCCGTATCTTCAGCGATCCCATGCTCCACGGCCGGTATCCGGCCGACCTTTTCCAGGACACCGCGCGGCTCACCGACTGGTCGTATGTCCACGACACCGATCTGGCCGTCATCAAGCACCCCCTGGACGCGCTGGGCATCAACCACTACACGCCCTCAGTGGTATCAGCCGCCACCGACAATCGTCCTCCGCGCACGGACGGCCATGGCGTCAGCGAGCATTCCCCCTGGCCCGGTGCCCAGCATGTCGCCTTCCACCAGCCGCCCGGCGACCTCACGGCGATGGGCTGGTCCGTCGATCCGAGCGGCCTCTACGACCTTCTGATGCGCTTCACCCGGGAGGCTCCGGGCCTGCCCCTGATGATCACCGAGAACGGCGCGGCGTACGAGGACCGGCCCGATACCGACGGCGCCATTCACGACCCCGAGCGGATCGCCTACCTCCGCGCCCATCTGGCCGCCGTCCACCGTGCGATCGGCGACGGCGCCGACGTCCGTGCCTACTTCCTCTGGTCCCTGATGGACAACTTCGAGTGGGCCTACGGCTATGCCAAGCGGTTCGGCGCGATCCATGTCGACTACCCGACCCAGACCCGCACACTCAAATCCAGCGCCCGCTGGTATGGCGAAGTCGCCCGTACGGGAGAGCTCCCCGCGGGTTAGACAGGGGCGCGCCCCGGCCGGTTGGGGGCCCGGCCGGGGGCGCGCTCGTGGGGGGTGGCTTGTGGGGAGTGGCTCGTGGGGGTGGCTCGTGGGGGTGGCTTGTGGGGGGTGGTTCGTGGGGGTGGTTCGGATGCGAAGAGGTTTCAGCCGCCGTACGTACCCAAGGCCTTGGTGAAGGCCAGCTCGTCCTGAAGGATCGAGCTGCACGTCGCGTCGGCGGAGTTCTTCTCGCCGCCGGGGCACTGCTTGTCGCGGGTCGAGGACCACATCGACAGCCAGCCCAGGTTCTTGGACTCGGCGAACGTCACCAGCTGCTTGGCGTCCTCGACCTTGAAGATCTCGGTCGTGACGTCATTGACGCCGATCATCGGGGTGACGGCGACGGCCTTCCATGCGGCCGCGTCCGACAGACCGAGGACGCTCTTGATCTGACCCTGCGTGGCGGTGGCCGCCTCGATCGCGTACTGGCCCATGTCGCCGCTGAACGCGGGCCCGTAGTCCATCGCCATGATGTTCACGGCGGAGATCTTGACCCCGTTCTTCTTGGCGTCGGCGACCAGGTCCACCCCGTCCTGGGTGAGTCCGGAGGGCAGCACCGGCAGGGTGAAGGACACATCGAGGCCGCTGTGCTTCTTCTGCAGCGCGGCGATGGCCTGGGCGCGGCGGGTGTTGGCCGCGTCGTCGGGCAGCGCGCCGCCCTCGATGTCGAAGTCGACCTTGGTCAGCTTGAAGGTGTCGACGACCTTGCCGTACGCCTCTGCCAGCTCGGGGGCCGAGGAGCAGGCCACCCCCAGCTCGGAGCCGGCCGCACCACCGAACGACACACGCACATCGCCGCCCGCCTTGCGGAGTTCACCTATCTGGGCGGCCACCTCGTTGCCGTCCACATCGGTCACCCCGCCCCATTTCGGGGTGCAGCCGCCGCCGGACGTGATGAAGGCCAGGTTGAACTCCTTCACCCCGGTCTTCTTCGCGGTGTCCACCATGTCGTAGGCGGGGTGGAGCGAGGTGTCGATGTACGGGGCGAAGCCCTTGCCCGCCGCGGTGCCCGAGCCCGGCTGGGAGGTCTGGCTCGGGGACACGGTGGCCGTGGGCTCGGCCGTCTGCGTGGGCTCCGCCGTCGGTTTCTTCGTCGGCGAGGGGGTGGCCGTCGGCTCAGCGGTCCTCGTCGGGCGGCCGCTCGGCTCCGGGGTGGCGCCGTCGTCGGCCGAACACTTCACGTTGTTGATCAGACAGCCCTTGGGGCCGGCCGCTTTCGCGACCGAGGTGGCGACGAACCCGACGGTCACCGACTTGCCCGGGGCTATCTCATCGCTCCAGGCGGCCGGCTTCACCGTGATGTGCTGCCCGTCGGCGGTGTGCTTGGCGTTCCACAGCGAGCTGAGCTTCGTCCCGGCCGGCAGGTCGAACTCCAGCGTCCAGCCCTTCAGAGCCTTGTCCGAGTCGTTGGTGATGACGTACTGCCCGGTGTAGCCGCCGCCCCAGTCACTCGTCTTGGTGTACGCCGCGCCGACTGAGGCGGCCTGTGCCGCCCCGGCAATCACGAACGCGCCGCCGCTCACCGCGGCCGCGGTCACGATCGCGCCGATCATCTTGGTCCTGCGGCTCATCGTGCGCCGGTGCGTCCTGCTCATCCGCGTGCCTGCCTCTGTCGTACGGGGGGTGGGTGCGTGAGCACGCTAGCGAGCGGGAAACGGACAAAAGCCAAGATCGACCCGGGTGGCCGACTTCTTATGGCGCCCTTAAGGACGGGATCGGCGACGATTAATCGTGGAGGCCAAAGCAGCCCGTGGACGGCCCGGTTGGCGGCTCTGCCGGGCGATCCGGTGTCCCCGGCGCCCCATGGAGGGCCGCCTTCCGCCGAGGGCGAGCCAGACCCGCACCTCCGTACCACCGAGCACCGAGCGTCCGATCCGTACGTCCCCACCGGTGGATTCCGCGAGCCGGCGCACGATGTCCAGCCCGAGCCCGGTCGAGCCGGGCCTGCCGTCGCCCTGCCCCCGGCGCAGCGCCGCGTCCGGGTCCTCGATGCCGGGCCCCGCGTCCGAGACGAGCACGATCACCGCGTCGTCCGCGGTGTGCACATCCACGGCGAAGGCGGTGCCCTCAGGGGTGTGCCGGAAGACATTGCCGAGCATCGCGTCGAGAGCGGCGGCGAGTTCGGGGCGCGCGACAGGAATCCGTACGGGGCGTTCGACGCCCGCGAGCCGTACCGTACGGCCCTCGTCCTCCGCGAGCGCGGACCAGAAGGCCATCCGCTCACGGATCACTTCGGATGCGTCACAGCCGGCGAGAGGGCTCTGGGTCTGCGGCTTCTGGTCGCGCGCGGTGCGGATGATCCGGTCGACCTCGCTCTCCAGCTGGGCGACGGCCGCCCGGGTCTGGTCGGCGGCCGGACCGTCGCCCAGGGAGGCGGCGTTGAGCCGCAGCACGGTCAGCGGGGTACGCAGCCGGTGGGAGAGGTCGGCGGCCAGCTCCCGTTCGTTGGCGAGCAGCTGTACCACCTGGTCGGCCATGGAGTTGAAGGCGATCGCGGCCGCCCGCAGTTCGGCGGGGCCCTCCTCGGGCACGCGCGCGCCGAGCTTTCCCTCGCCGAGGTCCTGGGCGGCTTCGGCCAGTTCCTCGGTGGGGCGGACCATCCGGGTCCCGAGCCGGTCCGCGATCGCGACCGAGCCGACGACCAGCGCGAGGCCGACCACGGCGAGCACCAGCCAGGCGGTGCTGACGCCGTTGGTGACCTCGCCGTAGGGCACGAACACCTCGACGACGGCGACCTTGCCGGTCCCGACGGCCGTCGGCTGGAGCAGCGCGAACCCGCCGGGGACGGACGCGATGGAGGCACGGCCCAGCCGGGTCGCCGTCGCCAGCTCCTCCTCGGTCGCCCGCCGTTCACCGATCTCCACCGCGCCGCCCGCCCCCGCCCGCCCGTCGGCGGGTGGTACATGGACGGCCATCCGGCCCTCGGCGCCGGCCGTGGTGCTGGCGACCGCGCGCAGCAACTGCGGGCGGTCGGTGGTGATGGCGAGGGCCGGGCCGATGGTGGCGGCCTGCCGCTCGGCGTTGGAGAACGCCCGGTCGCGCGCCATCTCCTTGACGACGAGCCCGAGCGGTACGGCGAACGCCAGAACGACCATGGTGGTGATGGCCAGGCTCACCTTGACCAGGGCCCACCTCATGACGGCGGCTCCAGCTTGACCCCGACTCCGCGCAGTGTGTGCAGATAGCGCGGGCTGGCGGCCGTCTCGCCCAACTTCCGGCGCAGCCAGGACAGATGGACGTCGATGGTCTGGTCGTCGCCGTAGGACTGCTGCCACACCTCGGCCAGCAGCTCCCGCCGCGGTACGACCACACCCGGCCGCCCGGCCAGGAACGCCAGTAGGTCGAACTCACGGCGGGTGAGATCCAGGGAGACCCCGCCCAACTCCGCCTGACGCCGCATCGGATCGATCGTCAGCCCGCCGACGCGGATCACGCTGGGCGGCGACTCGGCCCCCGAGCGTGAACGACGCAGCACCGCGGCCATACGGGCGGACAGATGCTCGACCGAGAACGGCTTGACCAGGTAGTCGTCAGCCCCGGCGTGCAACAGCCGGACGATCTCCGCCTCGTCGTCGCGCGCGGTGGCGATGATCACCGGGACGTCGGTGATGCCGCGCAGCATCTTCAGGGCCTCCGAACCATCGAGGTCGGGAAGGCCCAGATCGAGGATGACGACGTCGAATCCGACGTGCGCCACCTCGCGCAACGCCTCCAGGGCCGTGCCGACGCTCCGTACGGTGTGGGAGGCCTCGGTCAGGTGCCGGATGAGGGCGGAACGCACGAACTGGTCGTCCTCGACCACGAGCACACTTGCCATGGGCGGCACCGTACGCCATGGGAATGATGATCGTCCTGCACACTTCATCCCACCGCACGCGCGCATGGGGCAGTATGAGCCAGATGCAACGAGGACTCATTCACGCCGCAGCTTGGTCGCTCGCCACGGGCGCTGCCGTCACGCTGTCGTGGTGGGGCGTCCACACCGTGCTCGCGGGCACGGCCTACGATCCGCCGCGCGCGCTCCCCCTTCAGGGCGACACGACCGTACGCAGCGGCGAGGCGGAAGCCCAGTCCTCGTCCACGCATCGCCCGAAGTCGCCCTCTCCCTCGGCCCCGACGTCGCGCAAGCCGTCGAGCACCCCCGCGAAACCCACTCCCCGGCCCACGCGGAAATCGCCCGCCCCGGCCGCGGGGAACGTGAAGAGCTACCCGGTGGAGGGTGGGCGGGTGGTGTTCGACCTCGGCCGGTCCTCGGCGAGTCTGGTCTCGGCGACTCCGGAGGCGGGCTGGCGGATGCAGGTCTGGAAGCAACCCGAGTGGATCCGGGTGGACTTCACCGCGGGCGCGGAGACGACGTCCGTGTTCTGCACCTGGAACGGCCATCCCCCCACGGTGCAGACGAGCCGCTGACGCCGCGTCGGCGAACTGTGCCCGCCGCTGCCGGGCCCGGCCTCCCCCAGCTACCTCCCCCGGCCGGAGGCGGGGGGAAGTGCCCCCAGCCGCGGTGCCCGATCGACCAGGCCCTCCCCCGGCCTTCGACTCGGGGACCCCGGAGGCCGATCCGCCGGCCTGCAGCCGACCGCGCCGGCTCACCTCGCCGCCAGCCCGACGGCCTCTAGGGCGTGTTTCGAAAGTCCCTCCCCCAGACTCCGTCCGGGAGGTGCCCCCAGGCCCGCGACGCCTGGCACGCACGCTCGCTGCGTTGTCGGGCTCGTCCGAGTACGCCCAGTACGAGGACGACCTCCCCCAGCCTCCGGCCGGGGGTACCCCCACCGCCTTGCGATCGCACGCACCAGCCGCCGCGACCCCCGCCCTTCGGGCGGACGGCGCTACTTTCGAAACCCGCCCTAGAAGACATCCTCCGGCGGTACGGGCGACGGCTGCGCCCCCGCGTCGGTCACCGGCCGGGCCCCGCCCGTGAAGTCCACCAGCGCCCGCCCGTGTTCGACCCGGCCCGGGTGCGGATCCCCGGCTGCCCGGCGCGTCAGCTCCGCGACCGGCAGCTGCCGGTCGGAGGCGAGCAGGACGGCGTTGCCGAAGCGCCGCCCCCGCAGCACGGCCGGATCGGCCACGAGACACACCTCGGGGAACACGGCTCGTACCGTGGCGATCTGGGCGCGGAGATGGGAGAGCGGCGGCCCGTCGGCGAGGTTCACGGCGTAGAAACCGCCCGGTCCCAGGGCCCGGCGCACTTCCCCGGCGAACTCCACGCTCGTCAGATGCGCGGGCGTACGGCGCCCGCCGAAGACATCCGCTATCACCAGCCCGGCCCAGCCGTCGGGAATCTTCCCCAGCCCCTCACGGGCGTCGCCGCTCCGTACGCGTATCCGCCAGCCGCTCTCCAAGGGCAGCTCACGCCGTACGAGTTGGACGAGACGGGCGTCCAACTCCACGATCTGCTGGGTGGAGCGGGGCCGGGTCGCCGCGATGTAACGGCCGAGGGTGAAGGCACCGCCACCCAGGTGCACGGCGTGCAGCGGTCTGCCGGGCGGCGCGGCGAGATCGGCGATATGGCCGAGCCGGCGCTGGTATTCGAAGTCGAGGAAGGTGGGGTCGTCGAGGTCGACATGGGACTGCGGGGCGCCGTTGACGAGCAGCGTCCGGCCTCGCGGGCGGTCGCGGTCGGGGACGAGTTCGGCGAGGCCGCCGTCCACCTCCTCGGTGACCGGTTCGGAAACTCCACGCCGTCGTCTCGCCATGCCTCCAGTATCAGCGACAGCGGTCGGCGGCCTCGATCATACGGGCGGCCTCGCCCAGCGCCTCGCGGAGCATGACCGGGTCGGTGACATCGCCGTCGCCGACCGGGGGGACGAGCCAGCCGGTGCCGGCGACCGGCGGCTCACCGCCGGGAGTCCGCCCGCGCCCCAGTGTCCTGGTGCAGGCGCTGCCCGGCAGATCCCAGCCGTCCGCGGTACCGGGAGGCACCAGAAAGCCGAGGGTGTCGCACGAGCCGTCGTGGAGCACCGGCCCGACGCCGGGCATCCCCACGCCGCGCCGCAGAATGTCCACCGCCTCGAGGCCCTGACGGGCCGGGACGGTGACGAGATCGGCGTCGTGAGCCGAGCCGCTGATGTCCACGCAGGCCTCCAACACGAGAAACCCCTCCTCCGGAGTGAGTCCGGTCGCTCATCTCCGCAGTGTTCAACGCCCCACGGCGTCAACGGCTACGGCGGCACGCCGCCGCAAAGGATGGCAGTTCATGGCGGATCGTGGGTGAGATATCCCGTTTGTAGCCAAACCCTGCGTATCGACCTTGTCACAAACGGTACGGTCGTGCCCCGCCGAAAGCCGCCCCTCACCGGGCGGCAGCACCGCCAGAAGAAGAGGGCTCGGCCATGGCGTCGCCACCAGCGTCCTCGGGAGTCCCCGCCGCCCGGCGGCCGAACACGGCCTTCCGGCACCTGCGCGGCCCGCTGTCACCGGGGGAGTTCGCCGCGGCCGTGCGTCGTGCGGCCCGGGACATCGGAGAGCAGGTCTCCTGCGACGCCCGCTACATCGGGCGGGTGGAGTCCGGTGAGATCCGCTGCCCCAACTACGCCTACGAGCGGGTCTTCCGGCACATGTTCCCCGGGCGTTCGCTCGGGGACATGGGTTTCTCGCCACGAGAGACGGTGCGCGGACGGAAGGGGCGCGGCGCGCCACCACCCGAGTACGAACCAGCCGACACTGACGAGGAGAGCGACGTGCTGCGTCGCGCATTCATGACCGGCGGCCCGGCCGCCATGGCGGCCTCTCTGGGGCTCGGCCCCGCCCGCCCGCATCACCGCCCCGGAGAGTCCGAGGCGGCGGCCGTCGAGGAGGCCGTACGCCGCATCCGGGTGCTCGACGACCGGCACGGCGCCGACGGCCTCTACCGCCGCGCGGCCCAGCCGCTGCGCAACGCCTACGCCCTGCTCGACGCGGGCACGCGGAGACAGTCGACGGCCGACCGCCTGCACGCCGGGGCGGGCGAACTCGCCATCTCCGTCGGGTGGTTGGCCCACGATTCGGGGCGCCTCGCCGATGCCCGCTCGCACTACGCCGAGGCTCTCGCGACCTCCCGCGTCGCGGGGGATCCCGCGCTGGAGGCCCATGCCTTCTGCAACAGCGCCTTCCTCGCGCGCGACGCCGGGCGTCCGCGCGAGGCCATAAGAGCCGCGCAGGCCGGCCAGCGCGCCGCCGCCCCCCTCTCGTCCCACCGGCTCCAGTCCCTCCTGGCTCTGCGCGAGGCGGGGGGCTGGGCAGGCCTCGGCGACCGCCGGAGCTGCGAGGCGTCACTGCTGCGTGCCCACTCGTTCTTCGGACGCGGTACCTCGGACGCCGATCCGGAGTGGATGTCCTTCTACGGCGAGGCCGAGCTGGAAGGGCTCGAGGCGCAGTGCTGGTCGGCACTGGGGCAGTGGAAGCGGGCGGCGGACCACGCGCGCCGGGCGGTGGCTCTCCAGAACCCGCATTTCGCCCGCAACACGGCCCTCTTCACGGCGGAACTGGCGGGAAACCTCGCCCGAGGCGGCGCCCCGGAGGAAGCGGCGCACGCGGGCCAACGTGTCCTGGCACTGTTGGAACAGGTCCAGTCCTCCCGTATCCGGGCGATACTCGACAGCACGGCGCAGGTCCTGCGCCCCCATGCCCACACGGCCCCCGTCGCGGCCTTCCTGGACCGTCACGGGCGCTGAACCGTCACACACCATCCGGCGTACGGCCGGGCTTCGCCACGGGCCCGGTGGGCCGGTGGCGGAAGCCCGGCCGGACGCCCCAGGGGCCGCGGGCAGGCCGGGCCGGAAGCACACGGGGCCACCCCGCGGTCCCGCCGGGCGGCGCGTGGAGCGGCCCGTCCGGCGCGGGCTACCGCGGAGCGGCCCCGCCGGCGAGGTGCCCCGTCTCGTTCCAGGCCTCGATCGCCGTCTCCCCGTAAGCCCACCCCAGCACCGACAACGACGCCGGGTTCAGTCTGATCCGGGCCGCGAACGAGACCTCCTGCCCCAGCCAGCGCGCTCCCACCGCCCGCAGAATGTGGCCGTGCGCGAAGACCAGCACATCGCGGTCGGCCGAGCGCGCCCACTCCACCACGGCGTCCGCACGCCGGGCGAGCTGGTCCAGGCTCTCGCCCTCCGGCACCCCGTCGCGCCAGATGAACCACCCGGGCCGCCGGTCCTGGATCTGGTCCTGGGCCAGTCCCTCGTACGCGCCGTAGTCCCACTCCATCAACGCGTCCCACGGCTCCGCGCGGTCCCCGAACCCGGCCAGCTCACAGGTCTCCGAGGCCCGTACCAGCGGGCTCGTACGGATCTCCGCGCCCGGCAGTCCGTCGAACGGGGGCCGGTGCAGCCGCTCTCCCAGCAGCTTCGCGCCCTGTCGCCCTTCCTCGAGGAGCGGGACGTCCGTCCGCCCCGTATGTCTGCCGGACAGCGACCATGCCGTCTGTCCGTGCCGTGCCAGCAGGATGCGGGGAGCCATGGCGGACCTCTCGCCGAGCGTGCGGTTCCGAACGGCCGATCCTGGACGCACGATCGTTCGCGACGGACGCAACGGACGCGACGGCTGCCGACGGATCTTGCGCGGCAGGAACCGACCTCTCGCTCCCATCATCGCGCAAACGATCGACGAGCAACCTGTTGACCGATCTTGGCGTCTTCCTGCGCGCAGCTGCCGATCACCGACCGACAGGCGCCTCAACAACAGGCGAAGGCAGTGCTGCGAAGCACCGGAGGTGGTGTGTGTCTGCCGTCACATACACCGTACGGTTGAACCGCGCCTGTTGGCCGCCTTAACACTTGGAGAGCGTCCGGATGCCACAGAATGCGCCCGCGCACCGCACCGGAAGAGAAGAGGGCAGCCGGCACCGCTGGTGGACCGAACTGCCGCTGATCGCCCTGGTGTACGGCGCATACTCGGCGGGGCGGCTGCTGGCGCGGGGGGACGTCTCCACCGCCGTCGACCACGGCCTGGCGATACTGCGCTTAGAACAGCATCTGGGCCTGAACGCCGAACACCCGCTCAACCGGGTGTTCACCGCGTACCCCTCCATAGGCATACCCTCCGACTTCGCGTACGCCTCGCTCCACTACCTGGTGACGCCCGCGATCCTCGTCTGGCTGTGGAAGCGCCGGCCGGCGAGCTACCGGGTCGCCCGCACGTGGCTGATGGTCTCGACCTTCCTGGGGCTGCTCGGCTTCACTCTCCTTCCGACCTGTCCGCCCCGCCTGCTCGACGCCGGACACGGCTTCGTGGACACCATGGCGCAGTACGGCCAGTACGGCTGGTGGGGCGGTGAGGCCAGCGCGCCGCGCGGGCTCGGCGGGCTCACCAACCAGTACGCCGCGATGCCGAGCCTGCACGTCGGCTGGGCGCTGTGGTGCGGTGTGATGCTCTGGCGGCACGGCCGGTCCGCGCCGGCGAGGGCCGCCGCTGTCGCCTACCCCTTGATCACCACGATCGTGGTGATGGGGACCGCGAACCACTACTTCCTCGACGCGGTGGCCGGCGTGGCCGTCATGGGCCTCGGGCTGCTGCTGGCACGCCCCGCCCTGCGCCTCACCGACCGCCTGCGCGACCATCTGCGGGAGCGGCTGCCGGAGCGGACCGGCGGGCGCCCCGCTCCCGCTATATCCCCGGCCGTTGCCATGTCCCCGGTCGGCTCTCCGGCCGCGGCGCCGACTGGGGCGGCGGCCCGGAGCGAGGCTTCGGGAAGCGGAACGGCCACGATTGTCGGTGGCGGATGCGAGACTTCGGCGGGTGAACGGATCCCTCGACAGCCGAGCCGTGGCAGCCGCCCCGACGGCGGTGCCACCGCAGGCCCTGCCACAGCCGGGGACGGCGCTCCGGCAGCGGCTCGCTGAGCTCCGCGGGCCCACCGCGCCGCCGCACCCGCTCGACGCCCGGGCCCTCGCCGCGCTCGCCGCCAACCCCGGCTGCCGCCGGCGCGCGTTGTTGGACGGGGCCGGGGTGGACAAGGCCGCGCTCGCACGGGCGCTGGGCTCCCCGACGACTTTCGGCCAGTCCCAGTTCGCCATTGTCCGCGGCAATGCCTTCGAGGCGCGGGTGCGGGCGGACGGGGGCGCGGAGCTGCTGCGACTGCTGTACGAACGCCTGGGCGACGGCGACCCCGCGCCCGTACCGGGCAAAGTGCACGTCCCCGATCTGACGGCGGCAGGCCCCGAGGGCCGCGCGGCCCGTACCCGGCTCGCCCTGGCGGAGGCGACGGCCGCCGAGGACTGGGCGCTGCTGTTCCACCCCATGGTGGTGCTCGACGTGGCCGGTTCCCCCGCCTATCTGGAGCCGGACGCGGTCGTGGTGCACCCCGACGGACGCTGGACGGTCGTGGAGGTCAAGTCCTTCCCCGTGGTGGACGGCGCGGCCGACGCGGCCAAGGTGGGCGCGGCGGCGCGGCAGGCGGCCGTATACGTCCTCGCCCTCGAACGCCTGGCGGATACGGTCGACGAAGTGCCCAGCGCTGCCCGTGTACTCCACTCCGTGCTGCTGGTCTGCCCCAGGGACTTCTCCAACCTTCCCACCGCAGAGCCGGTGGACGTGCGTAAGCAACTGTCCGTCACCCGGCGGCAGCTGGCCCGGCTGACGAGGATCGAGGAGATCGCCGCCGGGCTGCCGGAAGGCACCACGTTCGCCCTGCGTCTCGCCGACGACGGCAGGACACCGACCCGGCCGGCGGAGGAGCTGGCCACGGCCGTCGACGCGGTCGGGGCGACGTACGCCCCGGAGTGCCTGGCCGCTTGCGAACTGGCCTTCCACTGCCGGGCCCGGTCTCGCGCGGAGGGCGCTGTGGAGACGCTCGGCCGTGGGCTGCGGGGCGAACTGGGCGGCCTCACCACGGTGGAGGCCGTCCTCGCGGCGGCCCTCGGCGAGCACGGCGGCGAGGCGGCGGACGACGACGGGCGCGCGAACTCCGGCGCCCGGGCCGCCCGCCCTGCCGTCGGTCCGGCCGCCGACCTGACGCGTGACCCGACCCGCCCGGAGGCGGGCCCAACCGTGGCCCCGGCCATCGACCCGGGCGTGAACCCGACCGTGGGCCCGGCCATCGACCCGGGCGTGAACCCGACCGTGGGCCCGGCCATCGACCCGGGCGTGAACCCGACCGTGGGCCCGGCCATCGACCCGGGCGTGAACCCGACCGTGGGCCCGGCCGTCGACCGTCCCGCGGGCGCAGCCGTCGACCCGGCCGTCGATGCGCTCCGCCGTGCGGCGGCCCTGCGCGCCGAAGCGCTGTGCGCCTCCGGCAGGTCGGACTCGCCCGGTGCGCAAGGGGGCACGCCATGCGGCTGATCCTCCGGCCGTGCCCCGCCACCCGGCCCACCGGACGTCTCCGGCTCCGCACCTCCGCCGAGGCACGGGGAGGCACCCCCGTGCCGCCGCCCGACCACCCGGTCCCCGCGCGCCCGCAGCGGCGCCCCTCCGGCGAGGAGGCACTGTGTCGCTGATCGACACGCTCGCACGGCTGGAAGCCGTCCGGGCCGGGCGGGCTCAGCCGCGTGCGACCGTGCGCCACCGGCATCTGTCCGACCGCCCGTTCGCCTTCGTGCCGCTGACGACCGCCGGTGAGGCGGGCGCGCCCCTGGGAGCACTGGTCGGCACGGACCGCGACGCGCCGCGGCTGCTCGTCGTTCCCCAGCCGCGCGACCGTGACCTGAGGTTCGCGTTCCTGGCCGACCTGGCGGAAGCCGTGCTGCCGTACCTCGACGCCTACGCGGATGGTGTCGAGACGGAGGAGCGCAAGGAGACCGACCCGGAGACGGGCAAGAAGGTGCCGGTCGAGGTGGAGTTGTGCTCGGACGCTCCGCAGCTGCTGGTCCCGAGCGCCGCGGGCGTGGAGTTCGTACGCCTGCTGGGGCGGTCGATGCGCTTCCGTCGCACCGCCGAGCAGGACCCCGACACCCCGTACCCCGCCCCCGCGCGCGTGCCGCTGCTCGGCCGCTGGCTGACGCACTACGGCGAGCGGTCCCGCGTCCCCGGCTCCTCACTGCTGCTCTCGCTGACCGAGCTTCTCGGCCGTCACTGGGCGACCGGGCAGAGCAATCTGGAGGACCAGCATCTGGGCGCGCTGCTGGCGTGGATCGACCCACCGGACGGCGAGTCGGGCGCGGACGCCGCGCTGCGGGTGGAGCTGGAGCGCGGAGCGGACGGGCTGCTGCTGTGCCCGCCGGCGGGTCCGGCCACCGACCCCGTGTTCGACAACAAGCTGCTCGCTCCGGCCATGTCCCGGTTCGACGCGGCCCGCACGGAAGCGGCCCGTACCGGAGAGGCTCGTGGCGCACGTGCCCGTACCGAGGGAGCTGACGCCGAAGGGACCCGCTCGGAGGCGCCCGACGCGGCAGCGGCCCGTACCGACGCGGCGCGTACGACGACCGCCGGTGCGGCAGAGGCGCGGAACGCCGTCGCCCGCGCCGAGGCCGAGATCCGCGAGCTCGTCGCCTCCCAGCTGCGTCCCACCTGGGACGCCCTGTGGCGCGGAGTGGATCTGCTGCGCGCCCTGCCCGAGGGCGGCCATGTCGAGGACCGCTGGAAGCGGGACCGCTGGTCGTACACCGGCCATCGCGACCGTGTCCGGGCCGGAGAGCCGCCCCAGCCCAAGCGGGACGACGCGGTGAGCGCCGCCCAGAAGCTGGCGACGCGGGAGACGGCGCAGGCCCAGCTCGATGCGCAGGAGGCGCTGGACGACCCCCTGGTCATGGCGGGCCGGCGGCTGACCGGGGAGGCGTTCGCGGGCGAGGTCTCCGACGTGGTGATGGCGTACAGCGACGCCAAAGTGCCGCGGCCGCGGCCGCTGGTGACGGTCCGTACGGACGACCGGCCGCATCTGGCCGCGGGCGCGAAGGTGTACCGCGCGTCGGCGGACGGCAGGACACAGACGGCGGAGTTCGTGTCATACGAACCGGGCGCGCTGGTCGTCCGGTTGACCGGGGGCATGGGGCGGGGCAAGGTCCCGGAGCCGGGGTCGGTGCCGGAGAAGGGCGACCGCGTGTGCTGGACGCTGTTCGAGCATGCGCCACGCGGCGGGCCGGAGCTGCCGGACCCGGAAGAGACCCCATGGACACACGGCGGGCCGCCCTCGTTCCTGGCCACAGCCGAAGCCCCCGACCCGGTGACCGATGAGGACGTGCTGTGAGCGACGAGGTGAGGGGAGAGGTCTCGCCCCACGACGGTGCCCTGAACAGCGGGAGGCCGGGCGACCAGGCGTTCGATCCGGGGGCCGCCGCGTCGCGGGCGACGGACGCGATCCTGCGCGACACACTGCACGGCCCGCACCGTGGCGTCGTCGTCGACTCCCCGCCCGGCGCGGGCAAGTCGACACTCGTGGTCCGCGCCGCCCGGGAGCTGGCCGCCGCGGGCCGCCCGCTCATGGTGGTCGCACAGACCAACGCCCAAGTGGACGATCTGGTCGACCGGCTGGCGACGGCCGAGCCGGACCTCCCGGTGGGCCGTCTGCACAGCAGTGACCCCAGCCCGTACGACCCGGTCCTCGACCAGCACCCGTCCGTCCGCACCTCCGCCAAGGCCGCCGACCTGGCCGGTCTCGACGTCGTCATCTCGACCGCGGCGAAGTGGGCGCACACCAGGAACGTCGAGCCGTGGCGGCACGCGATCGTCGACGAGGCGTACCAGATGCGCTCGGACGCGCTGCTGGCCGTGGCGGGGCTCTTCGAGCGGGCGCTGTTCGTCGGCGACCCGGGACAGCTCGACCCGTTCAGCGTGGTGGGCGCCGAGCAGTGGGCGGGGCTTTCGTACGACCCGTCGGCGAGCGCGGTGAGCACCCTGCTGGCCCACAACCCCGACCTCCCCCAGCACCGCCTGCCGGTGTCCTGGCGGCTCCCCGCGTCCGCCGCGCCGCTCGTATCGGACGCCTTCTATCCGTATACGCCCTTCCGCAGCGGCACCGGCCACGGCGACCGTCGGCTGTCCTTCGGTGTGCCGTCGGACGGCTCGGCGGCGGACCGGGTCCTGGACGAGGCCGCCGAGTCCGGCTGGGGCCTGCTGGAGCTGCCCGCCCGGAACACCCCCCGGACGGACCCCGAGGCCGTACAAGCCGTGGCGCAGGTGGTGCGGCGGCTCCTGGACCGGGGCGGGGCGGCATACGGCGAGCGGTCTCCGGACGCCGTACCGCTCACGGCGGACCGGGTCGCGGTCGGCACCGCGCACCGCGACCAGGCGGCCGCCGTACGCGCTGCGCTGGCCGGGCTCGGTGTGCCGGGTGTGGCGGTGGATACGGCGAACCGGCTGCAGGGCCGGGAGTTCGATGTGACGGTGGTCCTGCATCCGCTGTCGGGGCGGCCGGACGCCACGGCGTTCCATCTGGAGACGGGGCGGCTGTGCGTGCTGGCGTCGCGCCATCGGCACGCGTGCGTCGTGGTGTGCCGTGCAGGGGTGACCCGGCTGCTGGACGATCACCCGTCCACGGAACCGGTCCAGCTCGGGGTGACGGTGAAATTCCCGGACGGCTGGGAGGCGAATCACGCGGTGCTCTCGCACCTCGCGGAGCACCGGGTGACCTGGCGTGGCTAGGGCACTCGTGCCGGGCCACGCCAAACCACGCGGCGCTCCGGGCTCCATGGGACGGTGGCGCGGAGGGCCAAAGCCGGGGCATTCCCCCGGCCTTCGGCCCAGGACACCCCGGCGCTGCGCGCTGGGAGGGGCCCGGGTACGACTCCGGCGTACGGCACGGCGGCCCCTGGTACGAGGCGGCGGCGCGGCCGCGGGTGACTTGCCAGGCGCGGGACAATGGAGGACGACGGACAGTGTTATCCGAGAACGGTGGAGGTAGTTCCATGTCGGAGCCGGGGTCGGCTCACCATCAGGCGGACGACGCGAAGCGCCGGCTGCGTCCCGCGGCACTGATCTTCGAACCCGCGGACGTGGTCGAGGACGACGAGCACTTCTTCGACCTGGAGTCGATCGACGATCCACAGGAGCTGCTGAGCCGTTCCACCGAGCTGACGCTGGCGTTCCGCGAGGCCGCCGACCGGGCGACCGAGTACCAGGCGATCGCGGCGGCGCAGCTCGCGGACCCCCAGCGCTTCGACCGGCTGCCCGTGGCCCTGATCGCGGAGCGGGCGGACTGGAGCGAGGACTACACGATGAGGATGATCGAGTTCGGTCGGGATCTGCTGCGGAACGGCGGTTCGGCAGCGCCCTGACGCAGGCGGACCGCCGCCTCGGGCGGTGCGGGGCAGTCGGTCCGCGGTTCATCCCGGTGGGTCCGTTTTGTCCTGCAACCCAGCCGAGCGCCTATGCGCAGGAAGCACGCTGCGGCCGCTCACCAAAGAGCGGGGCCACGGCGTACGGCGCGTGCGGAAGGTACCCCACCACGCCCCGCCCTGTCCCGGTTTCCACCATTCACCGGTCGCGGCATGGCTTCACGCGGTAGTTGTTTCCCCATGAACCACTGGCAGCGGGACGCCCGGCACTCCGACTCCCACCGGCGCCCGGGCCTCTGCGCCGCCCGCGCCGCTGAGCCCCGCCCCGCGGCAGCCCACGTGACCAGCGCCGGAGCCCAGTGGCTCGCCTCGGCCGATCCGTTCCCCCGCAGCGTGCTCGCCCTCTGGACGGAGCATCCCACCGCTCCCGGTGTGCTGCCCTGTGGCACCACGTTCGACGTGCTCAACGTCCCGGCGGTCTTCGGCCGGCGGATGCTGGACCGGTTGTGGGCCGAGGGCCCCGGCTCCGGGCCGGTGTCGGTCCATCGGGCCCGGATGCTGCTCTTCGCCGCTCCTGGTACGGCGCAGCGACTGCCCGCGCTCCTGGAGTGGGGGGAGGGGAGCGAGGCCGTACCGCCGTTCCTCTACCACGGCGCGGGCGACGCGGTGACCGTGCCTCCGTCGGCCGGGCCGTCACCGGGCGTGCCGCGGAGGAGCACGGAGCGCGGGCCCTCGCGCTGGCTGGTCGCTCCGGAGGTCCGGCACCCCTGGCTGCCGGGTACGGAGGTGCTGCTCTGGGCGATCGTCCATGCAGCTCGCAGCGATGGCGGTGGGGCGGACGACCGCCGCAGGACGGCTGAACCGGCCCTCGCACCGGGCTGAGAATTATCGATTTTTGATCCGCCGGATCCGGATGCTAATGTCTTCCACGTCAGGCGCCGCTAGCTCAGTTGGTTAGAGCAGCTGACTCTTAATCAGCGGGTCCGGGGTTCGAGTCCCTGGCGGCGCACTTACGGTTGAATCGCTGTTGACCTGGGCTTTCTCGCTTCTGCGAG
The DNA here is from genome assembly GCF_052245415.1 of Streptomyces sp. 8N706. Taxonomy (NCBI): domain Bacteria; kingdom Bacillati; phylum Actinomycetota; class Actinomycetes; order Kitasatosporales; family Streptomycetaceae; genus Streptomyces; species Streptomyces sp. 8N706. Next base: position 57,667 of record NZ_JBQQBW010000028.1, read on the forward strand.
AAAGCCTTTCGTCATTTCTGGGCCCTTGGGGCCGTCTCGGGCCCGGCTCGGGCGTCGGGGCCGCCCTCCGCCGACGTTCCCGGCGGTGCGGCCCGCCCCGGGACGGCTCGTCCCCCCGCGCCCCCGCCGAAATCCTCAGGGCCGCCCCCGCCGTCTCCCGCTGTCACCACCGCGGGGGCCTCCGCGGTGGCCCATGTCTCAACCGGCGCGACCGTCCGACCTCGTCAGTCCGACCTCGCCACAGCGGTCCAACGTCGCCACGGCGCCCGTCCCCTCAAGGCAGCCCATCCCGTCACGGCGGTCCCTCCGGTCAAGCCAGCCCGGCCCGTCACAGCGGCCCCGTCCGGACACTCACCCCGCCCATTCACGCCGCGCCCATCCGTAACAGCCCCTCCGGGGCCACCCATCCCTCACGCCCCGCCCATCCGTCCTGGCCGCCCGTCCGGTCACCGCCGCCCATCCGTCCCGGCCGGCCCGTCCAGTCACGGCCGCCCGTCGGTCACGGCCGTGTGACCCGGACCGTCCAGCGTCCGCTCTCGTCGGTGTCCAGCACCTCGACCGCGACCCCGCTGCTCCGGTCGGTCATCCGTTCCCCCACGCCCAGCGGCGCGTCGGCCAGCGGCGGATAGACCGATGAGCTCCGGCACGCACCGGTGCGCGGGTGCGCGTCCAGCACCTTCATCGGGCCGCCGCCGGAGGCGGTCGTACTGCGCACCCGGTAGACGAGTACGCCCTTGGTGCAGGCCCCGGAGTCATTGCCCCGTCCCTCGCGGACCTCGATGGCGAGCGCGGTCGCGCCCCCCGTCCGTACGACCAGCAGCCGGGGCCCGCCGTCCGAACCGGGCCCGGCCGGGGCGGCGAGCGGGACGAGGCTGTGCATGCTCGTTCCGCTCCGCCGGACACAGGCGACCTGCTGCCGGTCCAGCCAGCCCAGCTTCCACTTGTGCCAGCCGAAGGGTTCCGGCGCCAGCCCGAACTGGCTGCCCATGAGGTCCCAGTCCCCCACATGAGTGTCCCAGTCGCCCTTGCCGCCCTGGGGGCGCTTGTAGAGGTCCGGCAGATCGAAGACGTGCCCGGTCTCGTGCGCCAGGACGTTGCGGTCCGGCGGATGCTGCTCGAAGACCGTGACGATCCGGCGCAGCGCCGAGCCGTCGGCCCGTAGCGGACGTTCGAAGTTGACGACCTTCGTGGCGTCGGCGTCCACACCGGGAGCATCGGGGTCGGCGACCAGATACACGATGTCGTACCGGGAGAAATCCACCTGATCGTCAGCGGCCTTGACGGCGTCCCTCAAATACGTGGAGCGCAGACGGGGGTCCCAGTCGCGTTCTATCCCGTACGAGGTCGACGTGCCCGGCATCCGGACCCAGTCGCCGACGGGATGCGCACGGAGTTGGAACCGTCCGTACGAGGCGCGCTCGAAGAAGCCCGAAGTGTCGGGGAAGTAGTCGGCGGCCAGCTCGTCCGGGGTCGCGGCGGGGTCGGAGTCCGGGAAGGACAGAAAGACCATCACCGCGTCGAGGCGGCCCTGCGGCTGGGGATAGGCGGGGTTCCAGGTGTCCAGGCCCTCGGAGTGGTGCGCTGCCGTCCGTGCGAGGGCGCAGGGGCCGGCGACCGGGTCGGCCGCGGCGGGGCCCGCGACGAGCGATGTGGCGATGACCGCCATGAAGGAAGTGAGCGCGGCCGCGAGGCTGCGCAGCCGCGGACGGTCCACTCCCCCGGGTGTCTGCGGACGCGACACGTCGACCTCCCGGGTGGAATCGGAACTCCTCACCCACCCTGCTGGGATTTGAACGGGTACGCCCTGTTCCGGTGGCCCGGTCGGGTGATCGACATGACACATCCGCGTGTCACAGACAGTCACAGTAGGTCATTGATGGAACAGGCTCGTGCAGAGGTGCACAGAAGTAGACGGGGGGCGGCCGCGGTGCCCAGGATCACGGTTGCGTTACTGGAACGCCGCTCCCACCGGCCTCTATGATCGCCACATTTCCAGCGCGGATTCCCCTATGGACGGTCGTCCGCCGCCGGCCGGACCACCTCTGCGTGATCTGTACGAGACGAATCCCTGCGGGAGCGAGCGGTGAGCGAATCCCCCGACGAGCCGGGTCATCCGCCCGGCGTCACGATGCCGTCGGTCACCGACCGTAGCTCTCCGGGTCGCCGTGGAAGAGCGGAGCCCGGCGCCCGCCGGCCCGTGTCCGAGCTGCGCGACCTCCAGGCTGCCTTCAACGCCGCCCAGCTCGCCATGGCCGTCGTCGACCGCGAGGGCAGGGTGGTCAGCGCCAACGCTGCGCTCGGCGCGCTGCTCGGCACGGACCCCGCCCGGCTCACCGACGTTTGCGCCGCCGACCTCGTCGGCCTCGGCCAGGACTCCCGTACCTGGACCGCGTACCGCGAGGTGCTCCGCGGTCACAGCGACCGGCTGCACTGCACCCGTCGGCTCAAGAGCCCCGACGGACAGGCGCTGTGGGCGGACGTCACCGTCGCGCCACTGCTCGACAGCAGCAGGGTGCTGCTGTCGGTCGCGGACGTCAGCGACCGGCGTGACCTCCAGGCGCGGCTGCGTCATCTGCAGATGCATGACCCGGTGACCCGGCTGCCCAACCGCGCGCTGTTCTTCGAGCGGCTCGCCGCGGCGCTGGAGGCTTCGGCCTGTCCGCGGGGAGGCACCGGACGGATCGGACTCTGCTACCTCGACCTCGACGGCTTCAAGGCCGTCAACGACACTCTCGGGCACCGCGTCGGCGACCAGCTGCTGAGCGCCGTCGCCCAGCGGCTGGCGCACTGCGCGGACCAGGCCGGATACGGCAGGCGCGGCGGGCATCTGGTGGCGCGGCTCGGCGGCGACGAGTTCGCCGTGCTGGTGGAGGAGTCCACCGGGACCGAGCAGCTGTCGGCGCTCGCCGGATCCGTACTGGCCTCGCTCCAGCGGCCGTTCGAGCTCGCGGGGCAGCGGCTGTCGGTCTCGGCCAGCATCGGCGTCGTCGAGCGGGTGGCCGCCGGGACCAGCGCGACCGCGCTGATGCAGGCCGCCGACACCACGCTGTACTGGGCGAAGGCCGATGGCAAGGCCCGATGGACCCTCTTCGACCCCGAGCGCAACGCCCACCGGATGACCCGGCAGGCGCTCTCCAGCACCCTGCGGCCGGCGGTGGAGCACGGTGAGTTCACGCTCGAGTACCAGCCGCTGGTCGGGCTCGGCGACGGTTCCGTACGGGGGGTGGAAGCACTGGTGCGCTGGCGTCATCCGCAGTTCGGCATCCTGGCGCCGAATCGGTTCATCGGACTGGCGGAGGAGGACGGCTCGATCGTCGAGCTGGGCCGCTGGGTTCTGGAGAACGCCTGTCGGCAGGCCCGGCGCTGGCAGCTGGACCACCCCGACGCGCCGGTCTTCGTCAGCGTCAATGTGGCGGTGCGGCAGGTCTGGGACTCGGATCTGGTGGCGGACGTCGCCGGAATCCTGGAGGAGACCGGGCTGCCACCGGAGCTGCTCCAGCTCGAGCTGACCGAGTCCGCCGTCATGGGCTCGGCCGGCCGCCCGCTCCAGGCCCTGCAGGCGCTGAGCGACATGGGCGTCTCGATCGCCATCGACGACTTCGGGACGGGCTACTCCAACCTCGCCTATCTGAGCCGGCTGCCGGTCTCCACACTCAAGCTGGACGGGTCGTTCGTCCAGGGCTTCCGGGACGAGGAGCATCCGAACCCGGCCGACGAGACGATTGTCGAGGCCCTGGTGCAGCTCGCCCACCGGCTGGGGCTGACGGTGACCGCCGAGTGCGTGGAGAGCGCGGAGCAGGCGGACCGGCTGCGGCGGATCGGCTGCGACACCGGACAGGGCTGGTTCTACTCACGGCCGGTGCCGCCGGATCGTGTCTCCGCACTCCTGGGGCCGGGACCCGCCACCGGAGTCCGCGACTGAGGCAGATCGCCCCGAGGTCCCGCATGAGCAGCCTGCCCCCGGCGGCACCGCCCGCCCCTGAGCTGACGGGCGGTCTTCGGTGGCCCGGGCTCACCACGGGCGGGGCGCACCATCCGACGGCTGTCGGATCCGGTTGTCAGCCGGTGGTGCCGGGGAGCCCATATGCCTCCGCGATCAGTTCGTAGGAGCGCAGCCGGGCCTCCCGGCCATGGGCGGTCGCCGTGATCATCAGCTCGTCGGCGCCGGTCCGCTTGACCAGACCGTCGAGCCCGTCTCGCACCGCATCGGCCGTACCGTGGACGACATTCGTCAGCCAGCTGTCCACGAACTCCCGCTCCAGCGCGCTGAATTCATACGCCTCGGCCTCCTCGGGGGATGGGATGAGGCCGGGCCGTCCGGTGCGCAGCCGCACCATCGACAGCGCGCCCGTCAGGACCTGGCGGCGGGCTTCCTTCTCGTCCTCCGTCGCCAGCGCCGAGACGCCGATGAGCGCATACGGCTCGTCGAGCACGGCGGAGGGACGGAACGACTCGCGGTAGAGGTCGAGTGCCGGAACGGTGTTGGCGGCGGAGAAGTGATGCGCGAAGGCGAAGGGCAGACCGAGCATTCCGGCGAGCCGGGCACTGAAGCCGCTGGAGCCGAGCAGCCAGATCGGCGGCCGGGACGGCGACTGCACTCCGCCCGGAACGGTGGCCTGGATCGGTCCCGGCACCGCGTGGATACGGCGGTAGGGGTGACCGTCCGGGAAGTCGTCATCCAGGAAGTGGGTCAGTTCGGCCAGCTGCTGCGGGAATTCATCAGCTCCTTCGTTCAGCCGGTCGCTGCGGCGCAGGGCGGCGGCGGTCGCTCCGTCGGTCCCGGGGGCCCGGCCGAGACCGAGGTCGATCCGGCCGGGGGCCATCGCCTCGAGCGTGCCGAACTGCTCGGCGATCACCAGCGGGGCGTGGTTGGGAAGCATCACGCCACCGGAGCCGAGCCGGATCCGGTCGGTGTGCGCGGCGAGATGGGCGAGGATGACCGCGGGGGACGAGCTGGCCACGCCGGGCATGGAGTGGTGCTCGGCGACCCAGAAGCGGTGGAAGCCGAGCCGCTCGGCACTTCGCGCCAGCTCGACGCTGGTACGCAGCGCACCGTTCGCGGTCAGGCCGCTCCCGACCGTGGCGAGGTCGAGGACGGACAGCGGAACCGGAGCGGTTCCGGTGGCTGTGCCGCGGATGGTGTCGTGCTGGTCGGCCATGTCTGGGCCCGCCTCCCTGGTCGGTCTGCTGACTGCTCTGCTGTGATGGCAGAGGGACCAACCGGAGACATACTCCGCTTATTCCCGGGCGGCCCGGTGCCGTATCGGCGGGCGGATCGCTTCGTCGGAGGCGAAGAGCGTTCCGAGGTCCGGGCGCAGCACACTCCGGTCCAGCAGACGCAGCCCCTCCCAGACGGTGACCTGATTGGCGGTGAGAACCGGCTTTCCCAGCTCCGCTTCGAGGTCATCGAGGTACGCGGCTGTGTGGAGGGCCGTATCGGGAAGCAGCACCGCTTGCGCGTCGGGGTGGTCGCCCGCCCGCGCGAGCCGCAGCACCTCCTCGCGCTGCCAGGTGCCGACCTCGGCGGCGGTGATGATTCCGCTGCCGCGCATGGCGACCACTTCCGTCCCGGACGCCTTGAGGAAGGCGGTGAAGAGCTCGGCGACGTCCTCGGGGTAGGTCGCCGCGATGGCGACGCGCTCCGCGCCGAGGGCCCGGACGGCGTGCGCGAAGGCGAAGGAGGTGCTGGAGGCGGGGAGCCCGGCGGTACGGGACAGCTCCCGCACCTGCTCCTGCGCCCCGTCCCAGCCGAAGACGAAGCTCGCGCTGGTGCAGGCCCAGACGACGGCCCGGGCGCCGAGCGCCTTCAGCTCCTCGACCCCGGCGGCCAGCCGTGCCGCCGATCCCATCTCCAACAGCGCGTCAACCCGGTGGGCGTCCTCACCGATGTCCGTATGGACCAGCGGCAGCCGGATGCCCGCGGACAGCAGGGACTCGAACCGGGGGTAGTCGTCCTCGGCCGAATGCCCCGGGTACAGGAATCCGACCGCCGGTCCGGCCGCTGCTCCCTCCGGCGCCCGCAACGCCGTCACGTCTGCCATCTCCGCCTCCGACATCTCCACCTCCGAGTCGTGTCCGCCTGCCACTGCGCACCCGCCGTCACCCACGTGTCGTCAGGCACGTGCCGCCACGCGTCTGCTCCCGCGCAACTGCTCTGAATACACCGGCGAAGACCTCCCGGTTCCGCCTCCGCCACCACCTCTTCGGGTGAGTGCTCTTCGAGTGAGTGCCCGCCGCCACCGGTCCGCTCTCACGGTCCGGCGCCACGGTCACCCGTCCCCCACTCGCTCCCACGAGCCCGACCACCACGGGCACCACCACCTCTAGCCCGCTCGCTCCCACGAGCCCCGCCGCCACGGAGCCCACCATGAGCACCGGCCCGGTCTCACGCCCACGGTCACGGCTCCCACGGTCACCACGCGATCGCTCCCGCGATTCCCGCCCGTCCTGGCCCGCCGTCACCGGCGCCCGCCCTCACGGGATCCCCGGGCCGCCCGGCTCCTCCGGGTACGGAGGGAGATCCAGCCCGTCGAGCGTCTCCGCCTCGGGCGGGACCGGCGGCCCGGCGAAGGCCGCCTCCGGCTCCGCCCGTTCTCCCGAGAACTGCGGCCCCGGCCCGATCCCCGTGCCGACCACCGGGTCCTCCGGCGGGGACGACGACATCGCCGCCGGCCCGCGTCTGGCCACCGGATCCAGCAGCGCCTGGTACGGCCCGACCGCCTGCTCCCCGATCCGGCGCAGGGCGGCCCACATCGTGACCTGGTTCGCCGAGAGCACCGGCATCCGCAGCTCCGCCTCGAGCTGCGGGATCACGTCGTACGTCGGGAGGTTGGTGCAGCTGATGAAGAGCGCGTCCGCCGCGCCGACCACCGCCTCCCGGGCCATGTCCACCACATCGCGGTACGGCACCTTCCAGATGTGCCGGGTCAGTCCCAGGTACGCGCGCCCCGTCACCGAGATCCCGCCCTCGCCGAGGTACTCCTCGAGGGCGGTGGTGACGGACCTCGTGTACGGGGTGACCAGAGCGATGCGCCGTGCCCCGATCTCCTGCAGGGCGGCCAACAGAGCGCCCGAGGTCGTGAGCGCCGGCATCTCGCCGGACTGCTCCATCGCCGCGCACATACCGCGCTCACCGGCCATGCCGCCGACGAAGCTGCCCGAGGTGCAGGCGTATGCGACGACCTCGGGCGTCACCGCGCACAGCGCCTGCACCGCCTCCCGCAAGGTCTCGTGCTCACTGACCATCCGGGCCAGGTCGAGGCTGACCTCGACCGGTACGAAGGGCGTTCGGGTGAGATGGAGCGACACATCGTCCGGGACCCAACGCCACAGTTCTCGATCAAGAGCGAAATCGAATGGTGCTACGACGCCCACACCGCGCTGCGGCTGCGGGCCACCCAGAAAGGAGACGTCCATTTCAAGCCCCAATACGAAACGGAGGGCTGGCCGATGGCAGGAGAAAGCAAGCCGGAGCACGCCGGGACGTCGGGACAGAGGCTGGGCGGAAGGCCCATGGTGCGGGGCTGGTAGCCCGTATTGACGAAGGTAGTTTCCGCTCCCTAGCGTGGTCAATCCTCACATCTCAGGCTGCTTTTACCGCCTTGCCGAATCAGCCAAGCGGACCTACGTTTCGAAACGGTTGCCCGCCAATGTCCGAATGCACCCTCCTCGTCTTCGGCACCGACCCGGCGCCCCGGCTCGACCGGCTGACCGGCCGCGCCCGAGTCGTGTACAGCGACGAGCGGACCCTCCCCGAGCTGCTGCCGACCGCCGACGCCCTGCTCGTCTGGGACTTCACCTCCGACGCGGTGCGCACCGCCTGGCCCGGCAGCGGTCCGCGGCCGCGCTGGGTGCACACGGCGAGCGCCGGTGTGGACCGGCTGCTCTGCCCCGAGCTGACCGCCTCCGACACCGTGGTCACCAATGCCCGCGGCGTCTTCGAGCAGCCGATCGCCGAGTACGTCGCCGGACTGGTGCTCGCCATGGCCAAGGACTTTCCCGGGAGTTGGGAGCTCCAACGGCAGCGTCGCTGGAAGCACCGGGAGACGATGCGGCTGGCCGGATCCCGGGCGGTCGTCGTCGGCTCCGGCCCGATCGGGCGGGCCGTCGCGCGTACCCTGGCGGCACTGGGTGTCGACACGGAGCTGGTGGGGCGTACGGAGCGCGAGGCCGACCCGGAGTTCGGCCGGGTGCACGGCAGCGAGTCGCTGGGGCAGCTGCTGCCATCAGCCGATTGGGTGGTGTGCGCGGCACCCCTGACAGAAGACACGAGGGGCATGTTCGATGCCCCCGCGTTCGGACGGATGAAGCCGACGGCCCGCTTCATCAACGTCGGGCGCGGCCCCCTGGTCGTGCAGAAGGATCTGGTCTCCGCCCTGCTGGCGCGGACGCTCGGCGGCGCGGCCCTCGATGTCTTCGAGACCGAGCCACTGCCCGCCGACAGCCGCGTCTGGGATGTTCCGGGGCTGCTCGTCTCCCCCCATATGAGCGGCGACACCGTCGGCTGGCGGGACGCCCTCGCCGAGCAGTTCATGGACAACTTCGACCGGTGGACGGCGGGCGAGCCGCTGCTCAATGTGGTCGACAAGCGGCTGGGGTACGTCCCTGTGTCCTGACCGCCGCTGACCGGGCGTGTGCCCGGCTCGTGAACGGGCGCGTGCCCGACCCGGACCGGGCCGCATCCCGACGACCCCCCGATGGAGGGCTGGATGACCGAACTCAGCGACCTGACAGCGGTGCAACTCGTCGAGGGCTACGCCTCCGGGGCCTTCTCCCCCGTCGAGGCGACCCGCGCCGCCCTCCACCGGATCGAGCGGACCGAGGGAGCCGTCAACGCCTTCGTCCGGGTCGACGCCGAGGACGCGCTCGGCCGCGCCGCCGAATCCGAGCGGCGGTGGCTCCGCGGGGAGCCGGCCGGCCTGCTGGACGGAGTCCCGGTGTCGGTGAAGGACATCCTGCTGCTGCGGGGCGGCCCGACGCTGCGGGGCTCGCGCACCGTCCGCGCCGAGGGCCGGGCCTGGGAGGAGGACGCGCCCGCGGTCGCCCGGCTGCGCGAGCACGGCGCCGTCTTCCTGGGCAAGACGACGACACCCGAGTTCGGCTGGAAGGGCGTCACGGACAGTCCCCGGCACGGGGTGACAGGCAATCCCTACGATCCGGGGCGCACGGCGGGCGGTTCGAGCGGGGGGAGCGCCGCGGCGGTCGCGCTCGGGGCGGGTCCGCTGAGCCTCGGGACCGACGGCGGGGGCTCGGTCCGCATCCCCGCGTCCTTCTGTGGGATCTTCGCGCTCAAACCCACCTATGGAAGGGTTCCGATCTACCCGGCGAGTCCCTTCGGCACCCTCGCGCACGTCGGCCCGATGACGCGTGACGCGGCGGACGCCGCGCTGCTGATGGATGTGATCACCGGGCCGGACTGGCGCGACTGGTCCCAGCTGGGCCCGGTGCCCGGCGGCTTCCGGGACGGTCTGGGCGGTGGCGTCGCCGGATTGCGCGTCGCCTACGCGCCCGGCCTCGGGACCGGGCGCGGCGGCGGGGCACCGGTGGACCCCCAGGTGGCCGACGCGGTCCGGCGTGCGGTGGAGCTGCTCGCCGGGCTCGGTGCGCATGTCGAGGAGGCGGACCCCGGACTGACCGATCCGGTCGATGCCTTCCACACCCTGTGGTTCAGCGGGGCCGCCCGCGTCGTGCAGCATCTCGGCGAGGAGGACCGGGAGTTGCTCGACCCCGGACTGCGGGAGGTCTGCGAGCAGGGGGCGGCGTACAGCGCGCTGGACTATCTCGCGGCCGTGGACGTACGGATGGCCCTCGGCGTCGCGATGGGCCGGTTCCACGAGCGGTACGACCTCCTGGTCACCCCGACGCTGCCGATCACCGCCTTCGAGGCGGGCGCGGAGGTACCGAAAGATTCCCACCACACCCGGTGGACCGGATGGACGCCCTTCACCTACCCCTTCAACCTGACCCAGCAGCCTGCCGCGTCAGTGCCGTGCGGACTGGACCGCGACGGCCTGCCCATCGGCGTCCAGCTGGTCGCCGCGCGCCATGGGGACGCGCTGGTCCTCCGGGCGGCCCACGCGCTGTACGAGGCCGGGGTCGCGGACGGGATCCGGCCCCCGGCCCCCGCACAGCGCTGACCACCCGGCAGCGCTGACACCCCGGCCGCGACCGGCCGGCCGCGGCCGAGCCGGGCGGGAGCCGTCCGGCTACGCCCGGCGGAAGTTGAGGGTCTCGCCCAGCGCGCCGGCCCGCCACAGGTCCTGGCAGGCCTCGGCCATGCGGTCGAGGCCGTCGACCACCGCGCCCCAGACGATGCCCGGGACCCACCCCGCGTCACCGTTGATCAGCAGGTTGTTGCGCTCGTAGAACAGCGCCAAGTCGACCACCTGAGTCTGCCCCTGGTGCTTGGCCTGCTGCTCGTATCCGTAGGACTTCGTCCCCAACTGGGTGTCGGAGAAGGTGAAGTAGCACAGATCGCCCGGGATGGGGGTGATGGTGGGGTTCTCCAGGGGCGGTTCCGCCGGGGCGAAGGGCGGCAGCAGCGCGTAGATCTCGTTGCGCGCGTACTTCGCGTGGTAGACGTCCCCGCCCAGCGGGAGTGCGTTCCACACAGCGTCACAGGTGATCGGAGCGCGGTCGTCCAGCAGCTTGGCCGTACAGGTGACACCGCGCTTGTCGAGCGAGACTTCGATGAAGCGGTCTGCCATCGTGGGTCCTCTCGGTCGAATACGTGCCCCATTGTGTCTATCTGGTCAAGAGCGCTGGTCACAAGCGGGCTGAAAGAGATCGGAATAATCCGAGCGGAGTCGGGTAGCCGCGCGCCCATGACTCACCACAGGGGAACGACATGATCGAAAGAGCTGTCGGCCGCCGCTCACTGCTCGCAGGAGCGGCGGCGTTCGGTGTGTTGGGAGCGGTCGGCTGCAGCAGGGTCTCCACCGCGGATGTCACCGGCGGCGGAAACCTGCTGGAACGCCTGCGCGCCCAGCGCACGGTGCGGCTGGGGATCGCCGGTGAGATCCCCTTCGGCTACATCAGCAAGAAGGCGGAGGTCACCGGCGAAGCGCCTGAGATCGCGAAGATCATCTTCAAACGGCTGGGAGTGCCGAACGTGCAGCCGGTGCCGACGGAGTTCGGCTCGCTGATCCCCGGTCTCGACTCGCAGCAGTTCGATGTGATCTCCGCGGGCATGTTCATCACCCCGGAGCGCTGCCAGGAGGTCCTCTTCGCGGACCCCGACTACGAGGTCCTGGACGCCTTCATCGTCCGCAAGGGCAATCCGAAGAACCTGCACAACTACGCCGACGTCAAGAGGACCGGCGCCAAGCTGGCCAGCGGCAGCGCGTACGCCGAGATCGACTACGCGGTCGACGCGGGCATCAACCGCGACGCCATCCAGATCTACCCCGACCAGCTGGCCGGCCTGCTGGCGGTCGCCCAGGGGCGGGCCGACGCGTTCGCGGGCACCAGCCTGACCGTGCGCAACGTCATCCAGCAGACCAAGAACCCCAGTGTCGAGGGGACCAAGCCGTTCCTCCCCATGCTCGACGGCAAGCCCGCGCACGGCGCCGGAGCCTTCGCCTTCCGCAAGGGTGAGACACGGCTGCGGAACGCCTTCAACGCCGAGCTCCACAAGATGAAGAAGAGCGGCGAGCTCCTGCGGGTGGTCAAGCCCTTCGGCTTCACCACCACCGAGATGACCGACCTGACGGCAGAGGAGCTGTGCAAGGGATGACAGCGGAGCTGTGGGGACTCATCTTCGAAGGTGTCTGGATCACGGTCCAGCTGACCGTCTACAGTGCGGCGCTCGCCGCCGTCGTCGCCTTCATCACCGGCCTCGCCCGAACCTCGCGTTTCTGGATCCTCCGGTTCCTTTCCGGTTTCTATGTCGAGGTCTTCCGCGGGACATCGGCCCTGGTGCTGATGTTCTGGCTGTTCTTCGTGGTGCCGCTGGCCTTCGACTGGCAGCTGGTCCCGATGTGGGCCGCCACTCTTGCCCTCGGCCTGTCCTACGGCGCGTACGGCTCGGAGATCGTACGCGGCGGGATCGCCGCGGTCGCCCCGGCGCAGCGGGAAGCCGGGATCGCGCTGAGCTTCACGCCCTGGCAGCGGCTGCGTCTCGTCGTGCTGCCGCAGGCGGTGCCCGGGATGCTGCCGCCGTTCAACAATCTGCTGATCGAGCTGCTCAAGGGAACCGCGCTCGTCTCGCTCCTGGGTGTCGGCGACATCTCCTTCGCCGCGCAGCTGGCGCGGCTGGCGACCGGTGAGAGCGCGAACATCTACTTCTCCATCCTCGTCATGTACTTCGTGCTCGCGTTCCTCCTCACCCGGGTGATGCGGCTGCTGGAGCGGCAGGCCAAGGCCCGGATCGGCCAGGCGCCCGAGAAGGGCGGCGGCATTCTCCGCAGGCTGCGCATCCGCGAGGAGACCGGGCCGTCCGACGTCATCACCACAGGGGGCGCCCGATGAACTGGTCGTGGTCCGTCGTCGGCGACTTCATGCCGCAGTTCTGGGACGGGGTCAGGGTCACCCTCGAGGCGACCGCCCTCGGCTCCCTGCTCTCCTTCGCCCTCGGCCTGGTCTGGGCCATGGCGTTCCGTGCCCCGACGGCCTTCGTCCGCTGGCCGGTGGGGATCTTCGTCGAGTTCATCCGCAACACTCCGCTGCTGGTGCAGCTGTTCTTCTTCTTCTTCGTGCTGCCGGAGTGGGGCATCCAGACCTCCGCGCTGGCCACCGGAGTGATCGGCATCGGCCTGCACTACTCGACGTACACCGCCGAGGTCTACCGGGCGGGCATCGACGGGGTGCCGAAGGGCCAGTGGGAGGCGGCGACCGCGCTGAGCCTGCCGCGCAGCCGTACGTGGGGCTCGGTGATCCTGCCGCAGGCGATCCGCCGAGTCGTCCCCGCGCTCGGCAACTACGTCATCGCGCTGCTGAAGGACACGCCGCTGTTGCTGGCCATCGGTGTTCTGGAGATGCTGAACCAGGCGCGCCTGTTCGGCGCGGAGACCTTCCAGTACATCGAGCCGTACACCGTCGTCGGCGTCGCCTTCGTCCTCATCTCCTACCCTGCTTCTCTTCTCATGCGATACCTGGAGCGTCGTCTTGTCCACTGACAGCACGCAGACCCCGCCCGTTCCGGGAACCACGAACGGCACCGAGCTGATCCGCTTCGACCAGGTGACGAAGCGCTTCGGCACCAATACGGTCCTGGACCACCTCGACTTCACGGTGGCACCGGGCAAGCATGTGACCCTCATCGGTCCGTCCGGCTCCGGCAAGACCACGATCCTGCGGCTGCTGATGACCCTGGCGAGGCCCGACGAGGGCACCATCCAGGTGGCCGGCGACTACCTCACCCACGAGCAGAAGGGCGGCAAGCTCGTCCCCGCGGGGGAGAAGCACACCCGGGAGATCCGCAAGAAGATCGGCATGGTCTTCCAGCAGTTCAACCTGTTCCCGAACATGAAGGTGCTGCGCAACATCACCGAGGCCCCCGTCCATGTCCTCGGCATGAGCAAGGACGAGGCCGAGGAGCGGGCACGCGAGCTGCTGGACCTGGTCGGGCTGACCGAGCACATCGACAAGTACCCGACGCAGCTGTCCGGCGGACAGCAGCAGCGGGTGGCGATCGCCCGGGCGCTGGCCATGCGGCCGCAGGTACTGCTGCTCGACGAGGTGACGTCGGCGCTGGACCCGGAGCTCGTGGCGGGCGTGCTGGACGTCCTGCGGGACATCGCCCACACCACGGACATCACCATGCTCGTGGTGACCCATGAGATGAATTTCGCCCGGGACATCTCGGACGACGTGCTGATGTTCGACTCCGGCCGGGTCATCGAGTCGGGTCCGCCGGAAAAGATCTTCAGCGAGCCGGAGCACGAGCGCACCAGGGAGTTCCTCAGCGCCGTGCTGTGATGTCCCAGCTCCTGCGGTCACCGCATGACCCTGGCATATGCCACGGTGGCGCGCTCCTGCGTACACGGCTGGAGCGCGCCACCGATCTGCTCAACACCTGCTCCCCTCACGGCCCTTGGCGGCTATCGTGGTATCGAGCCCAGCTGCCGGAGCGGTGTGGAGTACCTCTGCCCCGTCACCAGTAGCGACGGCGACGACGCAAGCGGTCACAACCTGCTAGGGGGAAACCGTGGCGCTCAAGCCCGAGCCGACCGCGCCGTACCACTCGGTGCAGTGCGCCCTCCGCGTGCTCGAATGCGTCGCCAGGCATGGCGGCGGAGTCACCGACGTACAGATCGCGCGCGAGTCCGGTGTGCCGACCGGCCGCCTCTCCCCCCTGCTGCTGATGCTGCGCCGCGAAGGCTATGTGGAACAGGTCACCGACGGCGCGTACGTCGTCGGGGAGTCCCTGGTCCTGCTCGGCTCCGGCGAGGACCGCAGGCAGGCGCTGTCGGACAAGCTCCAGCGGACGCTCACCGACCTCCGCGACTCGGTGGGAGCGGCCGTCTACATCAGCCGTTACATCGACGGCGAAGTCAAGATCATGCAGTATGCGGACGGCCCGCGCGCCCCCAAGGTCAACGAGTGGGTGGACTTCCGGTCCGCCGCGCACGCCAGCGCGGTCGGCAAGTGCCTGCTCACCCAGCTCGACCACAACGGCCGGCGCGACCATCTCTCGCGCCACAAGACCGCCCGGCTCACCTCCCGGACGATCACCAGCGAGAAGGTCCTCTTCACCAAGCTGGACAACCAGCCGCCCACGGTCCCGGTGCTCGACCTGCAGGAGTACGCGGTGGGGACGGTCTGTGCGGCGGTGCCGATCACGGCGGGCCAGTCGGTCGGCTGCCTCGCCCTCTCGCTGCCGATCGAGCATGCGCACCGGCTGCGCAAGGCGGCTGACGCCCTCAACCGCAGGGCGGCTCCGGTGCTGCTCTCCCTCGCCATCTGAGCTGGTCGGAAGCACCGCCTCGAACCAGGTATTATTTACATCGTCAGCGCGCGCCGCTAGCTCAGTTGGTTAGAGCAGCTGACTCTTAATCAGCGGGTCCGGGGTTCGAGTCCCTGGCGGCGCACCATGAATACGCTGTTGACCTGGGCGTTCTCGGTTTATCCGAGGACGCCCGGTGTCATGTCCGGCCATCGCGGGTGTGCCGCGATGAGCCCGGCCCGGCGGCCGGGCGGAGCCCCCGGAGCCGGTA
This sequence comes from Streptomyces sp. 8N706, assembly GCF_052245415.1. Taxonomy (NCBI): domain Bacteria; kingdom Bacillati; phylum Actinomycetota; class Actinomycetes; order Kitasatosporales; family Streptomycetaceae; genus Streptomyces; species Streptomyces sp. 8N706. Next base: position 72,822 of record NZ_JBQQBW010000028.1, read on the forward strand.
GCGACAGTCGCGGAGCCCGGGCCAGGCCCTTGCCGCCCGGCGGACGGTGCGCCCACCCCCGTACGGAGCGAGCACCACGGCGCAGGAGGGCGGATCGTCGACCACCGGGACGCACTCCCGGGGGATGTCCCGGCCCGGAGGAGCGGGAGCCCCGGTGACAGTGGGTGCGGGCGGGGTCGCGGGCGGGTCCGGGGGCCGCACCGGACGGGGTCGGGGGCCGCACCGGAGGGGGTCGGGGGCCGCACCGGACGGGGTCGGCGCCGACGGCCACGGGTCAGGGCATCGTGACACACCGGCGATGGCCTGACCCGTGGCTCCGGCGCGTACCTCCGTCCGGAACCGGAGCAGGCACTCGGGTTCATGGTCCGGCAGCGCCCGGCCGCTGTCCGCCCCCCGTACGCGACCCGCCCCGGCCGCTGTCCGGGCGTGGGGGGGGGGGGGGGGGGGGGGGGGTG